>NZ_JAJNAN010000003.1:0-131606 GCF_022227565.1 Ectothiorhodospira sp. 9100 | reverse complement strand
ATTTCGTCAATCCGGAACGACTCGACGAACTGGAGCAGCGCATCCTCAAGGAGGCCTTCCGTCAGGTGCGCAAGCTTCAGTCAAGGTTGGCACTGGACTACCAGCTTTGACACCCACGGGGCCACATGACAAGAGCCCGAACACCCGCTGACGATGATTCAACAAAGAGTGAACGATGGAGGATTTACCGAGTGATGCAACATAAACCAGTGGTAAAAAACCAAGCTTTTGATAGGAGGAGTATCGAATGAACGCAAAACTACAGGAACAAAGAACGGCCTACTGGAAGGCTAACGTTCGTATCCTGGTGGGCTGCCTGACCGTGTGGTTCATCGCTGGATATATCCTGCCCATCTTCCTGGCACCGGTGCTGAACATGGTGTCGTTGGGCGGTTACCCATTGGGCTTCTGGATGGCACAGCAGGGAGCAATCTATGTCTTCCTGATGCTGATCTTCTTCTATGCCTGGCGCATGAACAAGCTGGACCGTCAATTCGACGTCCACGAAGAATAAGACTGGGGGACCAAGATTATGGATTTGAAACTCATGATATGGCTGGTGGTCGGCGCGACATTCGCGCTGTACATCGGCATTGCCATCTGGGCCCGCGCGGGTAGCACGGGCGAATTCTACGTGGCCGGCAAGGGGGTGAACCCGGTCGCCAACGGTATGGCCACCGCGGCGGACTGGATGTCGGCGGCCTCCTTCATCTCCATGGCGGGCCTGATCGCCTTCCTGGGCTACAGCGGTTCGGTCTACCTCATGGGGTGGACCGGCGGTTACGTGCTCATGGCGCTGCTGCTCGCCCCGTACCTGCGCAAGTTCGGCAAGTTCACGGTGCCCCAGTTCGTGGGTGACCGGTTCTATTCGAACACGGCACGTATCGTGGCTGTCATCTGCCTGCTGGTGATCTCCATCACCTACGTGATCGGACAGATGCGCGGCGTGGGCATCGCCTTCTCGCGCTTCCTGGAAGTGGACCTGCTCTGGGGCCTGATCGCCGGTATGACCGTGGTGTTCATCTACGCCGTGCTCGGTGGCATGAAGGGTATTACCTATACCCAGATCGCCCAGTACGTGGTGATGATCTTTGCCTACACCGTGCCCGCCATCTTCATCTCCCTGCAGCTGACCGGGCATTTCCTGCCCCAGACGGGCCTGGGTGGCACCCTCAGCGGCCAGGACGGCGTCTACCTGCTCACCGCCCTGGACAACGTCCTGGTGGACCTGGGCTTCACCCAGTACACCACCAATGAATCGTTCAGTACGCTGAACATGTTCCTGCTGACCATGGCGCTGATGATCGGTACCGCGGGTCTGCCCCACGTGATCATCCGCTTCTTCACCGTACCCCGCGTGCGTGACGCCCGTAAGTCCGCCGGCTGGGCCCTGGTGTTCATCGCCCTCCTGTACACCACCGCTCCCGCCGTGGGTGCGATGGCCATGTACAACATCATCAACACCCTGCACCCCGGCGGCGTGGGCAACACCGCCGAGGCCATGGCCTATGAGGACCGTCCCGACTGGATGCGTACCTGGCAGGACACCGGTCTGCTGCAATTTGAGCAGCAGGGTGACGGTGAGCGGGTGCACTACTACAACCAGAGCAACCCGCCGGCCTGGGCCGACGATGTGGAAGGTCAGGGCTACCGCCTGGAGAGCTTTGACCGGGATATCCTGGTGCTGGCCAACCCCGAAATCGCCGGCCTGCCCAACTGGGTGATCGCCCTGGTGGCCGCGGGCGGGATCGCCGCGGCGCTGTCCACGGCGGCAGGCTTGTTGCTGGCCATTTCCTCGGCCATCTCCCATGACCTGTTGAAGAGCGTGTTCATGCCCAATATCTCGGAGAAGAACGAGCTTAGGGCGGGACGACTGGCCATGGTGGCCGCCATCGTCCTGGCGGGTTACCTGGGGCTCAATCCGCCGGGCTTTGCGGCCGAGGTGGTGGCACTGGCCTTCGGCCTGGCAGCCTCCTCCCTCTTCCCCGTGTTGATGCTGGGCATCTTCTACAAGCGGATGAACAAGCAGGGCGCCATCACCGGCATGCTGGTGGGTATCCTCAGCACCCTGCTCTACATCTTCCTGTACAAGGGCTTCTTCTTCTTCCCGGGGACCGCTCTGCTGGCTGACAACGCAGACGGCTGGATCTTGGGCATCGCGCCTCAGGGCTTTGGCACCATCGGTGCCATCCTGAACGTGATCGCTGCGGTGGTCGTGTCCAAGCTGACGGCCCCGCCGCCGAAGGAGATTCAGGATCTGGTGGAAAGCGTGCGCGTGCCGCGTGCCGATGCCGCCACTTCCTGATCGCAAGCCAACGTTGCCCTGCAACGTGAACAGGATGTGACATCGCATGGATCGGGGCCCCGTTCTCGGGGCCCCTCGCTTTCACTGTAATGCAACGGTAGGATCTTCCCTTCAGGTCACGGAGTCCATGTCCTGAAGGCAGGGTCTTGCCCCCCATCCCGATCAGGAGGAGTCGACCCATCAATACACCCAGCCCTCATCCCGCACCGGATGCATATCCAGGCCACGTCCATCGAGCCACTGCTGACGCGGATCTTACAGGCGCCGGACCGTGCCGCGCTGCGCACGCTGGCCATGGGGGTACCGCGATACCAGGTGCAGTGGGTGGACGCCGGGGCCACGGGCGATCAGGTGGGATGGCGCATTGCCTCCATCAGCGATGCCCTCACACGTCGCGCCATCGAACTGGCCGAGTCGGAACTGGGGCCACCTCCCATGGCGTTCGCCTGGGTGGCTTGCGGCTCTCAGGGACGATGCGAGCAGACCGCGCACACCGACCAGGACAATGCCCTGATACTCTCCCAATCGCCCGGGGCCACCGCGCGGGACTACTTTCTCCAGTTGGCCAGACGGGTCACGAGGGATCTGGACCACTGCGGCCTGCATTTGTGTACCGGGGGCGTGATGGCATGCAACACGGATTGGCAGCAGCCCGTGGCGGTCTGGCAGGACTATTTTCTCGATTGGATACGCACGCCGGCCCTCAAATCCGTGATGCTGGCACAGAATTTTCTGGATCTGCGCACCATCCATGGGGAGCCCGCGCTACTGCAATCCCTGCGGGGGCGAGTGGTGGTCGAAGCACGCAACAGTACCTGGTTTCTCTCAGCGCTGGCCCGCGAGGCCCTCAAGGACAGCCCGCCGCGCAGTCCGCTCTGGCGCCTGGGGTTGCGGTGCCCGGCCTGGTGGACATCCCGGGCCACTCCGCTGAACCTCAAACGCCGCGGCATCCTGCCCATCGTCAGCCTGGCCCGACTGCTGACAGTGGCCCATGGCCTGCCGGCGCTGCACACACGGTCACGCCTGGAAGCCGCCATCGAGGGCTGCGCCATCAGCGCTGTCGCCGGACAGGAACTGATCCAGGCCTGGGAGCTCATCACGACCTTGCGGGTGCGCCAACAAGCCCGCTTCATTTGCGCCGGACGACCACCGGACAACCTGATCGATGGCAACACCTTATCCGCCGACGAACGCAAGCGGCTATGCCACGCCTTTGCGCAGGTGCGTTTCATGCAACGCAGCAGCGGTCGGCATTACCTCGGGGGTCTACCCATTTAAACGGCTCCCGGAGAGCCGCCCCAGTGAATCTCAAGAACAGGAATCTCAAGACCAGGCGCCTGGACGCGGCGGGCCGGATGTCTGGAAGCTCCACCCCGGATCGTTGACACTGCCACCCTATACCGGGTCGAGATAGTCAGCGCGGGGTTGGCACGTTATGCTTGTTCGCCGAGACGTTATAATGAGGAATTAGCCGATTCATCGGCCCGATTTCATTCAATTCCATGCATTTGCAGGAGGAGATCTTATGTCGGAAGTGAAGGTTCACGAAGTACCCAAGGACTTTGCCGCCAAGGCCAACGTGACCGCCGAGCAGTACCAGGCCATGTATCGGCAATCCGTCGACAACCCGGACACTTTCTGGGCCGAGCAGGCCGAGAAATACCTCACCTGGTTCAAGAAGTGGGACAACGTCCGCACGGGCTCCTTCGAGGACGAGGCACGGGTCACTTGGTTCCAGGGCGGCAAGCTCAACGTGGCCTACAACTGCCTGGATCGCCACCTGGAAACCCGGGGTGATCAGGCCGCCATTATCTGGGAAGGCGACGACCCCTCCGACGACCGCACCCTCACCTATCGTGAACTGCATGAAGAGGTGTGCAAATTCGCCAACGTGCTCAAGGCCAAGGGCGTGCAAAAGGGTGACCGGGTCTCCATCTATCTGCCGATGATTCCCGAGGCTGCCGTGGCCATGCTGGCCTGTGCCCGCATCGGTGCCGTGCATTCCATCGTCTTCGGCGGCTTCTCCCCCGATGCCCTGCGCGACCGCATCCAGGACGCCGAGGCCAAGGTGCTCATCACCTCCGACCAAAGCCTGCGCGGTGGCCGCAAGGTGCCGCTGAAGGGTAACGCCGACAAGGCCGCCGCCCAGTGCCCCAGCATCTCCACCATGGTCGTGGTCAAGCGCGGTGGCGAACCCGTGGAATGGAATGAAGGCCGTGATGTCTGGTATCACGAGGAACTGGACAAGGC
The DNA here is from genome assembly GCF_022227565.1 of Ectothiorhodospira sp. 9100. Classification (NCBI taxonomy): domain Bacteria; kingdom Pseudomonadati; phylum Pseudomonadota; class Gammaproteobacteria; order Chromatiales; family Ectothiorhodospiraceae; genus Ectothiorhodospira; species Ectothiorhodospira sp. 9100. Next base: position 127,051 of record NZ_JAJNAN010000003.1, on the reverse strand, counting down.
AAGCGCCGAGTGCCCTGCCGAAGAGGTGGATGCAGAGGATCCGCTCTTCATCCTGTATACCTCCGGCTCCACCGGCAAGCCCAAGGGCGTGATGCACACCACCGGCGGCTACCTCCTGCAGGCAGCCATGACCCACAAGCTGGTGTTTGACTACAAGGATGGCGAAGTCTACTGGTGCACCGCCGACGTGGGCTGGGTGACCGGTCACACCTACATCCTGTACGGCCCCCTGGCCAACGGTGCCAAGAGCCTGATGTTCGAGGGCGTGCCCAACTACCCGGACAACGGTCGCTTCTGGCAGGTGTGCGACAAGCACAATGTATCCATCTTCTATACCGCCCCCACGGCCATCCGCATGCTGATGGGCGCCGGTGACGACTTCGTCACCAAGCACAAGCGCTCCAGCCTGCGCCTGCTGGGCACCGTGGGTGAGCCCATCAACCCGGAAGCCTGGGAGTGGTATCACCGCGTGGTCGGCGACGGTCGCTGCCCCATCGTGGACACCTGGTGGCAGACCGAAACCGGCGCCCACATGATCGCCAACCTGCCTGGCGCCGTGGACATGAAGCCGGGCTCCGCCACCAAACCCTTCTTCGGCGTCGAACCCCTGCTGGTGGACGACAAGGGCAACGAGATCACCGAGAGCCCTGCCGAAGGCAACCTGTGCATCCGCAATTCCTGGCCCAGCCAGATGCGCACCCTGTGGGGCGACCACAAGCGCTTCGTGGAAACCTACTTCACCATCTACCCGGGCCTGTACTTCACCGGTGATGGTGCTCGCCGGGATGCCGATGGCTACTATTGGATCACCGGGCGCGTGGACGATGTGCTGAACGTCTCCGGTCACCGCCTGGGCACGGCCGAGATCGAGTCAGCCCTGGTGCTGCATCCCAAGGTGGCCGAGGCCGCCGTGGTGGGTTATCCCCACGACATCACCGGTCAGGGCATCTATGCCTATGTGACCCTGATGGCCGGCGAGGAGGGCGACGACGCCCTGGTGAAGGAACTGGTCAAGCTGGTGCGGGACGAGATCGGCCCCATCGCCAAGATCAACCTGCTGCAATTCGCCCCCGGCCTGCCCAAGACCCGCTCCGGCAAGATCATGCGCCGCATCCTGCGCAAGATCGCCGCCAATGAGCTGGAAAACCTGGGTGATACCTCCACCCTGGCCGACCCGGACGTGGTGAATGTGCTGATTGACAACCGTCTGAACACCTAAGGCAGTCTCAGGGGCCGACCCTCGGTCGGCCCCTCCCTCACCGACGTCACCTTTCGGGTGACACGCTGCTATCCGTCCCCCCACTTCTCCTGCAACATCTCCCGATTCAGCCGCAGCCATTGCAGGGCGATGATCGGGAAGGCCGTGTCCACCTGCTGATGATCCAGCCAGTCGAAGGCCTCATCCGCTGACAACACGTGGGTGCGAATTTCCTCCCCCTCCTCCTCCAGCCCATGGATGCCGCTGCTGGCGTTCGACAGATCGGCCTGGCCCACATAGACGGAAATACGCTCATCGGAGCTGCCCGGCGTGGAGAAATATTCATGCGCAAGGATCAACTCGCCCAGGGGGCATCCTGCCTCTTCCATGGCCTCGCGGCGGGCCACCTCCTCAGCGCGCTCCCCCGGCTCGATCAGACCGGCGATGGTCTCCATCAGCCAGGGCCCATGAGGTGATTCAATGGCCCCCACCCGGAACTGCTCCACCAGCAGCACCCGGTCGGTATACGGGTCATAGGGCAGCACCGCTGCTGCGGGGCCACGGCGGATCAACTCCCGATCGATCACCAGGGGTTCGCCGCCGGCGAAGCGCCCGTGGCTCAGGCGCAGCCGGCACAGCTTGAAGAAGCCCTGATAGAGGTCTTCTACCTTGAGGATGTCCCATTTCATGTGTTTAGGGTACCTTGGTTTTCCTCGTTGATTATGGGGTCCGACGGCCCTCACCCCAACCCCTCTCCCGCAAGCGGGAGAGGGGCTCGGCAGAGTCTGCGGGTTCTTCTTTGCGGTGCCATCCCTCTCCCACAAGCCAGGGCTCAGGCTCCTTTCTCCCCGGCGGGGAGAAGGGTCGGGGATGAGGGGCGGCGGCGGGCACCATGGCATCCCCGGGCAGCATCGGTATACTGATACCCATGGACAGACTCATGAAACTGCTCAGCCCCCTCATCGGCCAGCAAGCCGTGGTGGATGGCATCCGCTGTCAGGTGATCGAGATCCTCGACACCGAACCCGAGCCCCGACTGGTGGTGGGCGAGGTGGCGGGCCATCATGTGATCCAGCCTGACCAGCACGGCGAACCGCACCGACGCGTGGAACGCACCTTCACCCTGCCCCTGCTCAATGAGGATCACAGCGACATCCACCCCGTGATCCAGACCCTGGCCGGTGATGACCGGGTGGCCGAGATGCGGCGCATCCTGAGGGGGTGACGCCCCGGTGATGGATCAATCGAGCCCCTCTCCCTGCGGGGAGAGGGGTTGGGGTGAGGGGCGAAGACAGGCAAGGTGCCTGCCCCACCCCCCTCATCCCCGACCCTTCTCCCCCGAGGGGGGAGAAGGGAGTGTCCACGGCTTGACCTGGATGCTTCCACGAGAGGCTTTTCGAAAAGAACTCCGCAGCATCCGGACCTCGGGGTGCCCGGGTTCCTGTAAGCGGGCTTCAGCCGCAGGAAGCGGCTGCAGAGCCTACATGGATGTATTCACGGCGTCCCGCTGGAAGGAATCCGGGCACCCCGAGGTCCACTCCGACCCATGATCCTGCATGGGCAGCGGGGGCTCGGCCCTTCGCGGCCGAGGGCCGCTCCCACAGGGGACCCCAGAGGTCAACGGGGCTGGGCGTGGGCCAGCATCATCTCCACCCGCTCCACATCCTCCTGGGTATCCACACCAGCGCCCGGAGCCTGCAGGGCCACATCCACATGGATGCGGGCACCGTGGTACATGGCCCGCAGTTGTTCCAGGCACTCGATGCGCTCCAGGGCGCAGCTCTCCATGCGGGTGAAGCGCTTCAGGTAACCCACCCGGTAGGCATACAGACCGATGTGCCGCTGACACACCTGCAAGGCCGGTGAGACCTCCATATCCAGGGCATCACGCTCCCACGGAATGGGGGCGCGACTGAAATACAGGGCAAAATCCCGGGCATCGCGCACCACCTTTACCGTATGTGGATCATACAACTGCGCCGCTCGCGTGATCGGCGTGCACAGGGTGGCGATCACCGCCTCCGGGTGGTCTGCCAGGTTATCCGCCACCTGCCTGACAATCGCCGACGGGGTCAGCGGCTCGTCCCCCTGCAGGTTGACCACAATATCGTCATCTTCCCAGGCCATGCGGGCAGCCACCTCGGCAATGCGATCACTGCCGGAGGCATGGTGCACTGACGTCATGCATACCATGGCCCCGAATGCCTTCACCGCCGCCTCAATGCGGGCATCATCCGTGGCCACCACCACCTCATCGGCACCACTGGCCAGGGCCTGTTCATGAACATGCTGCACCATGGGCTTGCCACCCAGCACCACCAGAGGCTTGCCCGGCAGCCGGGTGGAAGCATAGCGCGCCGGTATGACGACCTTGAAGCCCATCAGACCACCTTCCCCGTCAGCGGACTCCAGGTCATTTCTTGTCCTTCCACTTCTCCGCTTCCTCCTCGCTGAGGGTGCGGGCCTCCTCTTCCAGCATCACCGGGATGCCGTCCCGGATCGGATAGGCCAGGCGGGCCGCCCGGGAGATCAGTTCCCCCTTGTCCTTGTCGAAGACCAACGGACCCTTGGTGACGGGGCATACGAGAATATCGAGTAAACGTTTGTCCATGTCCTTTACCTCATACTTTGAATGCGGTCCACAGCCTGGACCGAGCGAAGAATTGCCAAAGCCAGTGCCTGATCAGGCACGGCACTCACGGGGACAAACCAGTGCTCGGGGCCGGCGATACCCCGACATTTTACGGCATCTTTCTCGGTCATCAGCACCGGACTGGCGTCCCCGAAGCGGATATCGCAGTTGCCATACACATGATGATCGGGAAAGGCATGTTCCACCACCTTCAGCCCCCGTTCGCGCAACATGGCGAAGAACCGGGGCGGATGTCCAATACCAGCCATGGCATGCACGCGCTGGCCGGCAAAATCACTCAATGGGCGGGTGCGGCCCGGATCCCGGACACTCATGGCCACCTGGGATACCAGCCGCATCGCATGTTCCCCGGGCTGGGCCTGCCCCCCGGTCACCACCACATAATCCGCCTCGCACACACGCTCCAGGGGTTCTCTCAGTGGCCCGGCCGGCAGGCAGAAACCATTACCGAAACGACGCGCTGCGTCCACCATGACGATCTCCAGGTCCCGACGCAAGGCATAATGCTGCAGGCCGTCGTCGGTGATGATCACATCACAGTCATGCTGGGCCAGCAGCCACCGCGCCGCCCGGTTGCGGTCTGGCCCCACATAGACCGGACAGCCGCCACGGGTGGCGATCAATACAGGTTCGTCACCCACCTCAATGGGATCGCTGCGGGGGGTGACCTCTCGTGGCCAGGTGCGCGATCGCCCGCCATAACCCCGGCTCACCACCCCTGGACGATACCCATGCTCGCGCAGCCAGTTGCACAACCAGACCACCATGGGGGTCTTGCCGGTGCCCCCCACGGTGACATTGCCCACCACCACCACGGCGCGCACAGGCAGCCTTGGCCGCATGCGCGCAAGCCACTCCAGGCGCCAGCGGTTGAGCAGGGCCAGGCCACAGTAAAGCAGCGACAGCGGATACAGGATGAGCGCCACCGGATTGCGGTTTACCCAATAATCCTCGAGCCGTTTCACCAGTCGAATACCCGCTGCAGAAATGCATCCATCACCCCCTGAACACGGCGGCGCTCCTCCCAGAAGTGACGCCGACCCACATCCGCGCGCCGGCGGCTCCCGATCGGGTCCGCGGCCTCTGCCTGCCAATGCGCGATCACCTGCCCGGGCTCGCGCCACTCACGGGCCATCTCAGGCAACCAGGGGAAGTCGGCCATCAGGGCATCATCGCCGCTCAGACTGACCGAGCCCGCCAGGACCTGCCAGAGCAGATCCCGACCCGCGCCCTGTAGATGCACCCCCAGGGCCGCGCTGGCCACCGCCGGCCACCAGGCCGGATCATCCACCCATAGCAGGGTACCGGCAGTCAGGGACGTGCGCGTCCACTGGGTCAGGGCCAACCCCTCTCCGGCTGGCAAGGCATCCGAAGGTTCCACGGATACACACAGCAGCGCCGATTCCCGCAATGGCGATGCCTGCCAGGCCTCATGCATGGCCGGCCACTCCCGAGCCGGACCGTGCCACCAGAAGAGGGGCATGCCATCGGGCACCAGGGATAACAGGGTGGCCTGATTCTGGGACGCCACCAGCAGGGTGGCCGGATCGGCGGGTTCTGCCAGGGTCCCGGCCGATCCGGCCTCGCGCCATTGCGCTGCAGTCATCTCGTCGCGAGGATAGGCAGCCTCCACGGGGGCCCGGGTGGGTGGGGTATTGAAGGCCACCAGATGCACGCCCTGATGCGTCGCCTGTTCCACAAGATGCCGGCGCGGTGGGATGTCCACCAGGATCAATCCTTGGGGCTTGAGTCGGTCCAGCACCCGAGACACCACCCGAGGTCGATCACAGGGTCCGAAACCCAGACCAAAACGGTTCATGCCACGCAGGCGCGGCAGTACCTGGTCCCGGTATTCCTGCTCAAAGGTCAGCACCAGCCGCGCATCCAGGCGCTTGCGTCGAATGGCCCCCATGAGTTCGGCACCCAAGCGTACCGAGGCCTGAGTGTCGCCCGTCTTGAGCCAAATCAGCGGGCTCTTGCCTTCCGGGGCGTGCAGCCGCCCCATGCGGGCACGGGCCCGCCCGGAACGCCGCTGGAGATGATCGCGGAGATTGGCCTGCAGCACTGGCCAGAGGGCGCTGCCGTAGGGGTCACGGGACATCGGCTTCATGGAATTGCAGCTGATGCAGCCGGGCATATACCCCTTCGCGCCGGATCAGTTCCTGATGACTGCCCACCTCCTGGATGCGACCCGACTGCATCACCACGATACGGTCGGCGTTCTCGATAGTGGAGAGGCGATGGGCGATCACCAACGTGGTCCGGTTGCGCACCAGGTTTTCCAGAGCCGACTGGATGTGACGTTCAGACTCGGTATCCAGTGCGGAGGTGGCCTCATCCAGGATCAGGATCGGGGCATCCTTCAGCAGGGCTCGCGCAATGGCGATGCGCTGCCGCTGCCCTCCGGAGAGCAGCACACCGTTGTCGCCCACCTGGGTGTGGACCCCCTGAGGCAGGCGCTGGATGAACTCCATGGCATGAGCTGCCTCGGCAGCCGCGATGATCTTGTCCTCGTCCGAGGGGTCCACGGTGCTGCCATAGGCAATATTGTGGGCAATGGTGTCGTTGAATAGGGTCACCTGCTGACCTACGTGGGCAATCTGCTGACGCAGATCCGCCAACCGCAATTCACGGATGTCCAGGCCATCCAGGAGGATTGCCCCTTGCTGGGGCTCATAGAACCGAGGCAACAGATTGACCAGGGTGGTCTTGCCGCTACCGGAGCGCCCCACCAGGGCCACGGTCTCCCCAGGCTGAATATGCAGGTTGATGGCCTCCAGGACGTTGCCCTTGGCCCCGTCATAGCTGAAACGGAGGTCTCGTATTTCGATCTCGCCCCGGGCCCGTTCCAGGCTCAGCGTACCCGCATCCGGCTCCAGGGGCTCGTCCAGCAAGCCAAAGATGTTCTGACCGGCCGCGATCCCTTGCTGCAGGACCGCATTCACGGTCACCAGGCGGCGGATGGGCTGCAGCAACAGCAGCATGGCAGTGATGAAGGAAACAAACGTACCCACGCTCACTTCCTGCATCATGGATTCGTGGGTGGCCAACCAGATGATCAGCGCCAGGGCGATGGCCACGAAGAACTGGATGATGGGCGTGTTGCTGGCCTGCAGAGCCACCTTCTTCATGTGCAGACGCCGGTTCTTCTCGTTGATCTGGTCGAAACGCGCCTGCTCGTAGGGCTCGCCGCCAAAGATCTTCACCTCCCGGGTGCCATCCATGATCTCCCCCGCCACATGGGTCACATCCCCCATGGACCCCTGGATGCGCCGACTCAGCTGGCGAAATCGACGGGTGACGCGGTCCACGGCAAAGGTCACCGCCGGGGCAATGATGAGCACCGTGAAGGTCAGCTTCCAGTTCAGGTAGAACATCCACCCCAGAAGCCCCAGCACGGTGACCGAGTCTCGTATCAGGATGGTGACGCTATCGGTGGATGCCTTGGCCACCTGCTCCACGTTGTAGGTGAGCCGGGAGATCAGTTGCCCGGAGGTATTCCGGTCATAATAGGCCACGGGCATCCGCAGCAGATGACGGAACATCTGGCTGCGCAGTTCCTTGATCACCTGGCGCCCCACCCACTTCATGGTGTAATTGGAGAGAAATTCGCCCAGGCCACGAAACAGAAAAATCACCAGGACAGCCACGGGAATCCAGCGAATCAGGGTTTGGTCCTGCTCCACGAAACTGCCATCCATCAGCGGCCGCATCAACGCCGCAAAGCCCGTTTCCGTGGCCGCCGTCACAATCATGGCCAGCACGGCGATGGACAGGTACCGCCAGTATTTGAGGGAGTAGCTGAGCAGGCGCTGGTAGACCTGCGTGCCCGACGTCTCGTAGGCTTCCTCGGCCGGGGGGATGTATTTCTTCATTCCGACTCCCCACCCAAGGTGGCGATGGACAAACGGGACAGCCCCAGGCGCTGGGCCACATCCATCGCTGTCACCACCGACTGATGCGGGGTGCGGGCATCGGCGCGGATCACCAGCGGTGTTTCCTGATCACCTTCGATGACCTCACCCAGGGCTGCGCGCAGGGTGTCCCGTTGCGTATTCACCAACTCGGCGCCATCCAGGAAGAAGCGACCATCGGCATTGATCACCAACTCCACGGTGCGGGGCGGAAACTGCTCATCACTGGCATCAGCCCGGGGCAGTTCCAGTTGGAGGACGGATTGGCGATCAAAGGTGGTGGACACCATGAAGAAGATCAGCAGCAGGAACACCACATCGATCAGTGGCGTGAGGTTCACCCCCACTTCCTCAGGCTGGCGGCGCCGGAAATTCAACGGTCTCGCACCCCGGGCGTCGGGGCCCGCTCGCCCTTGAGCACCTCCACCAGCTTGATGGCCTCCTGTTCCATGTCCAGCACCAACTCATCCACGCGGCCGCGGAAGTAGCGATGAAAGATCAGGGTTGGCACGGCCACGGAGATGCCGGTCGCGGTGGTGATCAATGCCTGGGAGATGCCGCCGGCCAGTTCACCGGGGCTGCCCACGCCCACGGCAGTGATGACGGAAAACACCTGGATCATGCCCACCACGGTGCCCAGCAATCCCAGCAGCGGGGTGATCGCGGCGATGGTGCCCAGGGTATTGAGAAAGCGTTCCAGTTCATGAGCCACGCGGCGTCCGTTCTCCTCAATGGATTCCTTCATCACCTCCCGGGAACTGCGGCGGTTCACCAGCCCGGCAGCCAGGACCCGACCCAGGGGCGAGCCTTCCCGCAGGGAGCGCAGGCGGGCATCGTCCAGTTCCCCGGCCTGAATCCACTGCCAGATCTGCACCACCAGCTGTGGTGGCAGCACCCGACGGCGGCGCAGGGTCCATAGCCTTTCGATGACGATGGCCAGCGCGATCACGGAACAGGCAATGATGGGCAGCATCAGCCAGCCACCGGCCTTGACCAGTTCAAACACGTAGCGGTGTCCTAGGTTGGGGAGGGGTTGATAAGGCGAGGGGCATGATACTGTACTCCCACGATCACGGGCAAAGGGCGTCAGTGACGATGCCAGTGGTGCCGCCCCTCGTGGCGATAGCCCGCACGGGCTCTCACACCGGTGTCGGGATGCACGTCCACGTAAAAGGCCCCCTCCCTGGCGGTATCCAGCAGGGGAATCTGGCGACTCGCCAGGCGTTCAAGAACCCGCTCATCCGGATGCCCGAAGCGATTATCGAAGCCCGTGCTCACCAGGGCCAGTCGCGGCGACACCCGATCCAGAAACGACTCCGACAGGGAGCTGGCCGCGCCGTGATGCGGCAACACCAGTATATCCGAGACCAGCGCCGGACCCTGGCTCTGTCGCAAGACCGCTTTACCCAGCCCCTCCACATCACCGGTGAGCAGCAGACTGCCCCCTGCGCCGCGCACCTGAAGCACGCAGGAAGAGGCATTGTCTTCCGCCCAGAACGGGGGCGGATGCAGGATCCGGAAGACCACCTGGTCCCACACCCACGACTGACCAACGAGGCATTCGATGCTCCGGGGGTGATCCAGACGCGCCGGGTTCCTGCTGAGCACAGAGGTCACCGGCAACCGCGACAGCACGGAATCAGCGCCGCCGATGTGATCATTATCTCCATGGCTGATGATCAGGGTATCGATCCGGCTGCGTTTCTTGTGCCGCAGGTAAGGCACCACCGCCGCCTCACCCGCATCGAAGCGAGGGCTGAAACGCGGCCCGGTATCGAACACCAGGGTATGTTCAGCCGTCATGACCACCACGGCCAGGCCTTGCCCCACGTCCAGCATCGCCACCCGAAACGCCCCCGTCTCCAGTTCCACCCGGGGTGGCCAGAGCATGGGCAAGAACAGCAACAGGCCCACCCAGCGATGGGGCCAGGGACGCGGGGCCATGAACCAGGCCAGGCCCAGCAAGGCGGGCATCAGAGTCCATGCGGGCGGTGCGGCCCGCCATTGTCCTCCTGGCCAGCCCGCCAGGTTCTCCAGCACCGGCCACAGCCCCCAGACTGCCAGATGCGCCAGTCCCCACAGAGTCTCCGCCACCCAGGGGGTGAGCGGCGAGAGGCCCACGCCCACCAGCACCAGGGGCACCACCAGAAAACTCACCCAGGGTACGGCGATCAAGTTGGCCAGGGGCGAGATCAGCGAACCATGCTGGAACATCACCAGGGTCAGGGGGAGCAGGCCGACTCCCGCCACCCACTGTACCCGCAGCAGGGCATCGGCCTTGCCGACCGGCCCGATCCGGGCTGCCACGGCATACACGATGACCATCACCGCGGCAAAGGACAGCCAGAATCCAGGTGCCAGCACGGCACGGGGGTCAATCACCAGTACCGCCAGCAGGGCCAGGGACAGCGTGTGGGAGGGCCGCGCGGTACGCCCCAGCCACAGGGCACCGAGGGCAACCGCCAGCATGATCAGGGCCCGCTGGGTGGGCACGGCAAAACCTGCCAGGGCGGCGTAAGCGGCGGCACAACTCAGGGCACCGATGACAGCGGCCCGCTGCGCCGGCAGACGCAAGGCCAAGGCGGGAATGCGTCGCCAGCCCCAGAGCATGAGACCGTAGCCCATGCCGGCCACCAACCCCACATGCAGGCCGGAAATGGCCATCAAGTGATTGGTGCCGGTATCGATGAGGGTGTCCCATTGCGCCTGGGGGATGGTGGAGCGATCGCCCACGGCCAGGGCCCTGAGGATGCCGGCATACGCCGCATCGTCCAGGGCGGCATCCATTCGTCCGGCCAGGGTGGCGCGCAAGCGGTCCACAGCTCGGGCCGGTGAATGCGCCCTTCCCAGACGCCGCGCCGGGTGTCCGTCACGCACGTAGCCGGTGGCCCGAAAACCCTGCTGAAACAGCCAGCCCTCGTAATCGAACCCCCCGGGATTACGCAGACCGTTGGGTTGACGCAGGCGCAGGGTGAGTTCCCAGCGCTCGCCCGGCTGCAGGGCGGGTGAGCGCCCATACCAGGCCACGCGAACCCGCGTGGGCAAGGGTGTGGTGATCGACGCATCCGTCGCCGACTCGATGCGAAATCCGAAACGGATGCCCCGCTCCATGGGTTCGGGCAGGGAGTCCACCACGCCCACCACGGGGATATCCTCACCCGAGAGCCGGGGATCCAGTGGGGGGCCCACCACCCAGTGAGTGTGGATCAGCGCCCACAAAAACCCACCCATGGCCCACAGGGGCCATCGCGTCAGGGGAGCGAACCTGTAAAATAGGGGGACAGCCAGCAGCAGCCAACCCCAGGCCAACGCGGGCAACTGGCCCAGGCCATGCAACAGCACCACGCCCGCAAGGAAGACCAAAGCCCGGATCTGCATCTTCCACTCCCTGGAAAAGCATCCATAATGGGCAGCCCCGCGATCACGATCGGGGGCCGCAACTCACGACCCTAAGCGCTCCATGCCCAAGAAGCTCATCAAGAGCCTGTTTCCAGGCTACCACACGGTGAGGGAGTTTGAGATCCTGCGGCTGTTCGGCGCGGTGCTCAACGATCCGAACCTGTGGCATTTGAACCGGCGCTCGGTGGCTGGAGCCTTCGGCGTAGGGCTGTTCGTGGCGTTTCTGCCCATTCCGGCGCAGATGCTCCTGTCAGCAGTCCTGGCCATCATGGTTCGCGTGAACCTGCCCATCGCGATCACGCTGGTGTGGATCACCAACCCGCTCACCATGGCACCTATCTTCTTCAGCGCCTATCGCCTCGGGAAGTTTCTGCTGGACGAGCCTGCGCGCGGGGTTTCCTTCGAATGGAGTCTTTCGTGGTTCACCGGGGAATTGCTGATGATCTGGCAACCCCTGCTGCTGGGCAGTCTGCTCATGTCCACCGTGGCGGGACTGGTGGGCTATATCACCATCCGCCTGTCATGGCGCCTGCATATCCTTCGGCGCCTGGCAGACAAGCGCCGCCGCCTGCCGCGCATACGCCGCCCCCGCTAGTCTCGCTGATCTACCCACCCCGGCGGCAGCTCAGGCACTTTGGGCGGCGTTTTCCCAGACCTTGAGCTGTCCTCCCTCGAGCACCATGACCCGATCCATGCGCTGAGCCAGTTCCAGATCGTGGGTGACGATGACGAAGGCAGTTCTCAGTTGCTTGTTGAGCCGCAACATCAGTTGCAGGATTTCCTCTGCCCGCCCACGATCCAGGTTGCCGGTGGGCTCGTCAGCCAGCACGGCCTTGGGATCGGTGATCAGAGCGCGGGCGATGGCGGCGCGCTGGCGTTCGCCCCCGGAGAGCTCACCGGGCTTATGGGCCATGCGGTTGCTCAGGCCCACCCGCTCCAGCAGGGACCTGGCCCGGTCGGTGGCAGCACTGGGGTTGGCGCGGCGGATCAGCAGGGGCATGGCCACGTTCTCCAGGGCCGTGAACTCGGGCAGCAGGTGGTGAAACTGGTAGATGAATCCCAGGTGCTGGTTGCGCAGTTGCCCACGACGGGCGTCAGAGAGCCGGGCCATGTCCTGCCCCCACACCTGCACGCTGCCCGCGGTGGGCAGGTCCAGCCCCCCCATCAGGTGCAGGAGGGTACTCTTGCCGCTGCCGGAGGTGCCGACGATGGCCACCTTTTCGCCAGGTTGCACGTCCAGGTCCACCCCTCGCAGGACCTCGACGGTGAGGCCGCCCTCGTCGAAGGTGCGCGACAGGCCCTGGCAACGTATCACGGGGCCGGAATCAAAATCGAAATCCACCATACGGTCTCTTGTTACTCATAGCGAAGGGCTTCGGCCGGCTGGGTGCGGGAGGCGCGCCAGGCCGGGTACAGGGTGGCCAGCACGGTGAGCACGAAGGCCAGCGAGCCGATGCGGGCCACATCCCGGAGGTTGAGTTCGGAGGGCAGGTCGGAGATGTAGTACACGTCCGGGGAGAGGAACTGCCGCCCCAGCAGGGATTCGATGGCCGGGACGATGGTTTCCACGTTGAGGGCCAGGGTGATGCCACCCGCCACACCCAGCAGCGTGCCCACCACGCCGATGACGGTGCCCTGCACCATGAACACGCCCATCACGGATCGGGGTGAAAGGCCGAGCGTACGCAGGATGGCGATGTCGGCCTGTTTGTCGATGACCACCATCACCAGGGTGGAGACGATGTTGAAGGCGGCCACGGCCACGATCAGGGACAGGATGATGAACATGACGGTCTTTTCCGTCTGCACGGCGCGGAAGAAGTTGGCATGCTGGCGTGTCCAGTCATTCACCCAGAAGCGCCCGTCCAGTTCAGCGGCCACCTGGCGGGCGATGGTGGGGGCGCGCATCATGTCATCCAGTTTGAGCCGCAGGCCCGAGATGGCATCGTCGGTCTGATAGATCTGCCGGGCATCGTCCAGGTGGATGAAGGCGGTGCTGCGATCGTATTCGTACATGCCCACTTCGAAGATGCCCACCACGTTCATCCGACGCATTCTGGGCAGCACCCCCACGGGGGTGACGGCGGCCTGGGGGGTGATCAGGGTGACCCGGTCGCCCAGCCCCACGCCCAGGGCCAGGGCCAGCTCCTTGCCCAGCACGACGCCAAAGCCGCGGGCCCGTAGGTCGTTCATGCTACCGAAGATGATGTGTTCACCCACCTGGGAGACGCTTGCCTCCAGATCGGGTATGACCCCTCGCACCATGGCGCCACTGACCTGACGGCCACTGGAGAACATGCCCTCGCCCTCCACATAGGGTGCCACGCCCACCACCCTGTCAGCCTCTTCCGCCTGGGCCATCACCGATTCCCAGTTGCGCAGTTGGCCACCGAATTCGGCGATGGTGGCATGGGAGGCCATGCCCAGGATGCGTTCGCGCAACTCCTTTTCGAACCCGTTCATCACCGAGAGCACGGTAATCAGCGCCGTCACGCCCAGGGCGATCCCCAGCATGGAGATCAGGGAGATGAAGGAGATGAAGTGGTTGCGGCGTTTGGCGCGGGTGTAGCGCAGGCCGATGAAGATTTCCAGGGGTCGGAACATGACGGGATTAAATCACAGGTTGTGTGGGATGGATACGGGGGTAGGGTTTGGGTTTGGGGGCGTGGACCGCCCCTGTGGTGTCCGGGAGGCCGCCAGCGGGACGCCGTGAATACCTCCCTGTAGGCTCGGCCACCGCATCCATGCGGTGAACGCCCGCCCGCGGCCTCCCGGACACCACAGGGGCTGCTTGGGTGCCTGCCCTTCCCTCACCCCAAATCCACCGGGATTGCGTGGCTCAGGATGATCTCCCGTGGGGAAATCTGTGCACCCAGGGCCAGGATCTCCACGCCGGCCTCGGCGGCGCGGCGCAGCCAGTGGCCGTAGTCCGGGTCGATCTCGTCGGCGGGGCGTACGCGGGTGACATCCTCCCGCTGCACGCAGAAGACCAGGGCGGCCCGGTGTCCGTCCTCGATCATGGCCATCAGCTCCTGCAGGTGACGGGTGCCCCGGGTGGAGACGGCGTCGGGAAAGATGGCGACGCCATTGTCCACGGCCGCCGTGACATTCTTCACCTCCACATAACAGGGGGTCTCATCCAGGGTGAGTAGCAGATCGATGCGGCTGCGGTTTCGGCCGTAGCGGACCTCCCGACGCAGTTCGGTGGGGGCGGCCAGGCTGGGCAATTCACCCTTGCGGATGGCCTCTTCCACCAGGGCATTGCTGCGGCCGGTGTGGATGCCGACCAGGACGCCCTCCCCGGCCTCGACCAGTTCCCAGGTGTGGGGATATTTGCGTTTGGGGTCGTCACTGCGGCTGAGCCAGACCCGGGAACCCGGGGCCATGCAGCCCATCATGGAGCCGGTGTTGGGACAGTGAGCGGTGATGGTCTGACCATCGTCGAGTGTGACATCAGCGAGGAAGCGCTTGTAGCGTCTTTGCAGGGTGCCAGGGATCAGGGGGTCAGGCAGGATCATGGGCAACTCCGGTTAGGCGGCTGGGCATGATACCGCCGAATATCCCGCCCCACCCCCTTCACAAGGGCAAAAGCGACTCGAGCCGTTGCCCTTGTGAAGGGGGCGAAGGGCTGAGTGAGGCGTTTTCAAGTCCTCGGCGTGGTTTTCTCCCCTCAGAGCCAGTGCTATATTGAGGCCACCCTCTACCGCTGGAGTCCATGATGTCCAGAGTGTCCGCCTCCTGCACGGGTCTTGTCCTTGCCTTGTGCCTGGTGCCCGCGGCATCGGCGGATATCCTGATGCTGCCCAGCGGTGATCCCCAGGTGGTGGGAAAGCCTGAGCAGCCCGTGCGCGGGATGCCGCAAAGCACCGTGTTGCAACGCTTCGGCGAACCTCTCAGCCGCCACCCCACGGTAGGCAAGCCGCCGATCACCCGTTGGGACTATGATGGCTTCTCCGTGGTCTTCGAGGGCCGTCATGTCATTCACACTGTCGTGGATGCCCAACGCACCGATCCACCGCGGCGTTAACAACTCCTCCCTCACGAATCGCCCCATGAAACGAACCCTCCCCCCCGAATGGGCGCCGCAGGATGGCGTGATGCTCACCTGGCCTCATCCGGATTCCGACTGGGCCCCCATCCTGCCCGAGGCCGAGGATGTGTTCGTGCGCATCGCCCGGGAAGTGACGCGGCGCGAGTCCCTCGTCGTGGCCTGCCGGGACGAGGCGCATGAGATCCACGTCTGTGGTGAGTTGGCGCAGTCTCAGGTGGATATGCGGCGGGTGACCACGGCTCTGGCGCCGGGAAATGACACCTGGGCCCGGGATCATGGTCCCCTGACCATCCTGGAGAACGGCGTCCCCGTCATGCTCGATTTCACCTTCAATGGTTGGGGGGGGAAATATCCCGCGGAGGCGGACAATCGCATCACCGCATGCCTGCACGACCAGGGGGTCTTTGGCGAGCGGGCGCTGCGCCCGGTGGATTTCGTCCTGGAGGGGGGGTCCATCGAGTCCGATGGTCTGGGGACCTTACTGACCACCCACGGCTGCCTGATGACGCCCTCACGCAATCCCGGGCTGGATACCCGGGCCGTGGAATCAGTGCTCAGACGTGAACTGGGTGCGCAACGGGTGCTGTGGTTGAAGCATGGCCACCTGGAGGGAGATGATACCGACGGGCATGTGGACACGCTGGCCCGCCTGTGCGACCCGGATACCATTGCCCATGTGGTCTGTGAGGATCCGGAGGATCCCCATCACGGTCCATTGCTGGCCATGACGCGGGAGCTGGCCGCCCTGCGCACGCCCCAGGGGCACCCTTACCGTCTGGTCCCCCTGCCCTTGCCGGCCCCCATCCACAACGAGGAGGGTCAGCGACTGCCGGCTACCCATGCCAATTTCCTGATCATCAACGGGGCCGTGCTGGTGCCCACCTACAACGATCCCGCTGATGAAGTGGCACTGGAGGCGTTGGCGGGGGTGTTTCCGGATCGGGAGATCATCGGCATCGACTGCCGGGCGCTGATCCGCCAGTTCGGAAGCCTGCATTGCGTAACCATGCAAATTCCCTCACTTCCCCCCTTACCCGGGCCCTCATTGCCCACCCCCGAATAGCCACCCGGGCTGCGACGCCTCCTCCGGCGGCGTTTGCACGCCGCACTCGGAGCGCTGCGTGGGGGCTGAGCCATCGATGAACGGCATCCACTGGGCCGTTTCGCAGTCCTCCTCGGCCAGCAGGCCGGTGTCCTGGTCAATCAGACGCCAGGTCACGCCCTCGGGAACCGAAGGGACCAGGCCGCGGTGTGAAACCGCCTGCATCACATCACTCCACACCGGCAGGGCCCCGCTGGAGCCCGTCAGCCCCATGGGCTGATTGTCGTCCCGGCCCACCCACACCACGGCCAGGGCATCGCCGCTGTAGCCGGCAAACCAGGCATCCCGCATCTCGCCAGTGGTGCCGGTCTTGCCGGCCACGGCCAGTTCCGGGGGCAGACTGGATTGCAGCCTGCGGCCGGTGCCACTGCGGGTCACCTCGTGCAGCGCGGCAGTCACCAGATAGACGGCCTTGTCGTCCGCCGCCTTATTCAGCGACAGGGCATAACGCTGCAGCAATTGTCCCTCCCGATCCATCACCTCACGGATGGCACGCAGGGGCACGTGATACCCCCCGGAGGCCAGCCCCTGATACAGACCGGTCACCTCCAGCGGACTCATCTCCACCGCCCCCAGTAACAGCGAAGGATAGGCGGGCAGATCCTGCCTGATGCCCAGACGCCGCATCTGCTCCACTACCCGACTCACGCCCAGATCCATGCCCAGACGGGTAGTGGCCACATTGTAGGACCGCACCAGGGATTCCTGGGCGGTGACCTGCCCATGGAATTCGCGGCTGGCATTGCGCGGTGTCCAGAGATCGCCATTATCCAGTTCCACGGTGAAGGATTCGTCCTCCAGGAGGGTGGCCAGCGAGTAACGCTGTGGATGGGACAGCGCCGCCAGATAGACCATCGGTTTGATCACCGACCCCACAGGTCGACGCGCCTGCAAGGCCCGGTTGAAGCCGGCCTGGCGCACTTGGCGATCCCCCACCACAGCCAGCACCTCGCCATTGTCGGGGCGGGTGACCACCACGGCCCCCTGCAAGCTGCCTTCCGGCAGACCCCGGGACGCTTCCAGACGCGCCAGACGACGCACCAGGGCCTCCTCCGCGGCCAGCTGTTTGATGGGATCCAGCGTGGTGAAAATCAGCAACCCCTCTTCCTGGAGGTCTGCGTCCCGGTAATCCCGACGCAGCTGTTCCCTGAGCAATTGCACGAAGGCGGGAAACGGCGTTACTCCGGAAGGCGGATTGGCGCTGACGTTCAACGGACGCGCCCGGGCTGCACGGACCTGATCGGCCCCCAGGTGTCCCTCGGACTCCAGCAGGGTCAGCACCAGGTTACGGCGTTCCAGAGCCCGCTCGGGCCGACGACGCGGATCGTAGTAACTGGGACCGCGGATAATGCCCACCAGGAGAGCTATCTCGTCGGTGCTCAGTTCACTCAATTGGCGCTGGAAATAAAACTGGCTGGCCATGCCCACCCCATGGATGGCCCGCATACCATCCTGACCCAGGAAGACTTCGTTGAGATACGCCTCGAGGATTTCATCCTTGTCGTAGCGCCATTCCAGCAACAGGGCCATAATGGCCTCGTTGAATTTGCGCCTCCAACTGCGATCCTGGGTGAGAAAGTAGTTTTTCACCAACTGCTGGGTCAGGGTACTGCCACCCTGCACGGTGCGACCCGCCCGCAGGTTGGCCAAGGCCGCCCGGGCAATGCCTGCCGGATCCAGCCCCCGGTGTTCGTAGAACTTCCTGTCCTCCACCGTGAGCAGGGTGCGGATCAGTTCCTCGGGGACGTCGTCCAGTTGCACCAGCAGGCGGTCTTCGCCGTGGCTGGGGTAGATATTGGCGATCAGTGCCGGTTCCATCCTCAGCAGGGGCAGAGAATCACCACTCTCCAGGTCCTCAAGCCCGGTCACATGGCCATCATTGAAGGACACGCGCACGCGACGTGGAGGCTCGTAGCCATCCGCAAAAGGAAACCCCCGGGTGTTGAGAATCAGGTGGCCGCGCTCCCGTGCATAACGGCCCACCCCCTCGCGCCCCGGATGGTAATGCAGCAACTGCAACTCCTGCTCCAGGGTTTCACGGTCCAGGTCCAGCCCCGCATAGATCTCCAGCGGGCGAGCAAAGACCCGAGCCGGCAGTGACCAGCGCTTGCCTTCGAACTGGGAGCGGATCTGCTGATCCAGGTGCAGCGCGTACCCTCCCAGCCCGACCAGAGCCACCAGCCCCACCAGGGCGGTGAACGCCAGCACGGGGCCCAGCCGGGAACGGCGGCTGCTGCGGCGCTTGCTGCGGGATGTGCGGTGACCCGATCCACGTCGGGAGGCGGGCTTGCTGTCCTTCTTGGACGACGTGCGTCGGGTGGTTCGTTTTGCCATGGTCCTGGGATCGGGTAGGATTCTTGGGGTTCCACTACACTATACCCACACAGGCCCTCACGCGGTCGAAGCCACATCACACAATCATGACCGATCAACGGACCCTTCAGCAGCGGCTGATCCACACCCTCGAACAGCCCCAGGTGTATCCCCATCCCGTGGAGAAGGTGGAGCACATCGAGACTCATATCTCCACGGTGCTACTGGCAGGCGACTTCGCCTACAAGATCAAGAAGCCTCTGGATCTGGGCTTTTTGAACTTCACTCAACTGGAGCGCCGCCGGTTCTATTGCGAGGAGGAACTGCGCCTGAACCGACGTCTGGCCCCCCAGATCTACGATGATCTGGTGGCCTTCTCCGGCAGCCCTGAAGACCCGATCTTCAACGGCCCGGACACACCCTTCGAGTATGCCGTGCGCATGAAGCGCTTCGACACATCGCTGATGCTGGACCGCCTGCAGTCCGAGGGCCACCTGCCCATCGAACGCATGGAGGATCTGGCGCGCCGCGTGGCCACCTTCCATGAGCGGATCGCCGTGGCCCCACCGGAGAGTGACTATGGGGAACCGGACAAGGTTCTCCATCCCATGCAGCAAAACGTCGACCAGATCCGCCAGCGGCTCGGCGATACCGACCGGCTGGCACAACTGGACCGGGTGGAAGCCTGGACCCTGGCACAGTTTGAGGCGCTCCGCCCCCTGTTATTGGAGCGCAAGCAGCGCGGCTTCATTCGGGAATGCCACGGAGACATGCATCTGGGCAACATGGCCCTGGTGGACGACGAGCCAATGCTGTTCGATGGGATCGAGTTCAATCCCTTCATGCGCTGGATCGACATCATCAGCGAAGTGGCCTTCCTCACCATGGACCTCAAGGACCGAGGCGCCTCGGCCCACGCCAATCGTTTCCTGAATATCTGGCTGGAACACACGGGAGACTACCGGGGGCTGCGCCTGCTGGACTTCTATCAAGTGTATCGGGCCATGGTGCGGGCCAAGGTGGCCGTGATCCGCCTGGGCCAGGACGCCTTGACGGAGGATGAGCGAGACGAGCTCACCCAGGAATGCCACACCTATCTGGATCTGGCCGAGCACTTCACGCAATCCCGTGGCAAGGCGCTGTTCATCAATCACGGTTTCTCGGGCAGCGGCAAGACCACCCTGAGCCAGCCGCTGATGGAGGCCATTGAGGCCATCCGTGTGCGCTCCGATGTGGAGCGCAAGCGAATGGCAGGCATTCGCCCCACCGAGCGGCGCAGCAATGGGCCCCATCAGGGCCTGTATTCACCGGACCTGACGGAAAGGACCTATGGGCGGCTGGGAGAACTGGCCACCGAGGTGCTGGAAGCCGGCTATCCGGTCATTGTCGATGCCACCTTTCTCAAGACGGCTCAACGGGCGCGTTTTGCCGACCTGGCCCGAACCCGCGGACTGCCCTTCCGGGTGCTGGACTACCGGGCGGACCCGGAACAGCTACGGGCTCATATCGCCGAGCGTACCCAGGCCGGCGATGACGCCTCCGATGCGGACATGAGTGTGGTCAATCATCAGTTGGACAGCCATGAACCCTTGCTGCCGGCTGAACCGGTGATCACCATCGACACCTCCGCCCCGCTGCCGCTGCAGCAGGTTCAAGCAGCCCTGGGATCGACAGCCCACGACCCGGGCGGCTCCGGCGACCCTGGGGGATGACGATGCCGACCCGAAGCCCTGGATGGAAATGGATGGGACGGATCCCCGCCGGGATGGCCCGGACCCTCCGGGGCGGTGCCCTTTTCGTGCTTGGCATGACCCTGATGGCCTGCAGCACGGCACCGGAACGCCCCGAGACACCGTTGCCAGCAGCCAACTCCGATTCACTGTCGGAACAGCGTGCGGGGGTGGTGTTTGCCGCCCTGAATCAGGTGGGCACGCCCTACCAGTATGGCGGCCAGTCCCCCCGCGAAGGCTTCGATTGCAGCGGTCTGGTGTGGTACACCCATCAGTACGCGGGCCTCTCCGTGCCCCGCACCGCCCGCGAGCAGAGTGGCCGCATGAAACCGGTATCCACCCGCTCGCTCAAGCCCGGTGATCTGCTGTTTTTCCGTACCAAAGGGGCGGGACCGAGCCACGTGAGCATCTACATCGGCGATGGCCATTTCGTGCACGCCCCCTCCAGTGGGCGCAGCGTCAGTACGGAGCGTCTGGACAACCCCTACTGGAGTCGCCGTTTCCTGCATGCCGGGCATTACTACGAGCAGGACTGAACTCACCCGGGTTGCAAGCCCCCATTGATCCAAGCCCCCATTGATCCAAGCCCCCACTGATCAAGGAGTCGACACCATGCCACGCACCCTCATCCTCCTGAGCGCCCTGATGGGCCTTATCCTTGCGGCACCTGCGCCAGCCACGGAACCGCATCGGGACACCGATCACCTGCGCGTCTACAGTATCGAAGGGGATTTCGAGTGGTATCGGGAGGCCCTGGAGATGGCCATCGTCAACCGGGGCATCGTGATCAACAACGTGGCCCACATCGGCGCCATGCTCTCACGAACCGGCGCCGATGTGGGCGGCGAAGCCTTGTTCAAGGATGCCCAGGCCCTGGAATTCTGCAGCGCCGGGTTGTCGCGGGGCATGATGGAGGCGGACCCGCATAACATTGTCTTCTGCCCCTACGTGGTGGCCGTCTATGAGACCGAGGAGGCCCCCGGCGTGATCCATTTGGGCTATCGTCGCCCCGCGATGGTAGGTGACGCGAACTCCCGACAGGCGCTGCAGGCGGTGGAAGATCTGCTGGACGAGATCGTCCGCGAGGCCCTGATGTTCTGACCTTCAACCTTCACTCACCACCGGCAACACCGCACCCTCGGGTGTGGTGCGTTTCAGGCGCTGATGCGGCGCTTCACGAACCGAATGGCGGAGGACAGGACCGGGATCTGTTCATAGAGGTATTCGGCCGCATCCCAGTAATCCACATGGGTGATGACCAGGCCGGATTCATTGAAGAGCACCCGGCTCATGCCGTCCACATCCAGCCGCAGGCCGCCCACGCCATCATCCTGGCGATCCGTGAAGCGCCAGTGGAAATAGGCGGTGTTGTCCTTCAGTGCCCAGGCGTGGATGTAAAAGCGCGGGGCCGGACAGTTCTGGAACATGTGGCGAAACACCATCTCGATCTGATCCAGCCCGCTCACGTCGTTGAAAGGGTCCTTGAAGCGGGCATCAGGCGCGAAGACTTCCCCCAGCCGATTCAGGTCCGTCTCCTTGAGATGGGTAAAAAACCCCGCGTAGCGGCGTGCCCAGGACTCCATGACATCATTCATCAGTTTTCACCCTCATCGGCTTTCACCATCCTCCGGGTGAGCCACAGGAACAGACCATAAGGCAGCAGGCGCAGAGTCTTCATGATGATGGCAAAGGGCCTGGGAAAGCTGATCTCGAAACCCTTCCGATCCAGGCCTTTCATGATGGCATCCACCGCAGCATCGGTCTCGATGAGAAAGGGCATCTTGAACTGGTTCTTGTCGGTCATGGGCGTTTTCACGAAACCGGGGTTGATCAGCCTCAGGCTGACCCCCTTTTGCGCCAACTCAGGATGCAGGGATTCAGCCAGATTGATCACCGCTGCCTTGGAGGCGGAATACGGGGCAGCCCGGGGCAGGCCCCGGTATCCGGCCAGACTGGCGGTGACCAGGATTCGCCCTCGGCCACGCTGGATCATGGGCGGCATGATCGCAGCCAGTCCATTCACCACACCCAGGTAATTGATCTCCACGATGCGCCTGAACAAGGCGGGGTCGAATGCCTCCAGTCCCATGGGTTCGTAGTCCCCCTGGTTGAGGATGGCCATGTCCACCGCCCCTAGCTGCGCCTCGATGTCCTCCACCAGCCCCTTCAGCCCGGCATCATCAGTGACATCTCCTGGAAACGCCTGGATGCGCCCCGATCCGGAGGCCTCGGCGGCCAGCGCCTCCAGTTTATCCCGACTGCGGGAGGTGACTGCCACGCACCAGCCGGCGGCTGCCAGGCGCAGGGCCAGGGCGCGTCCGATGCCGGTACTGGCTCCCACCAGCCATACGACCCCGGTAGGGTTGGCCGTGCCTTCCATTCGAGTCTGCTCTGCCATGGCCTGCTACCTCCCGCCTCTTGCAAGGCTACACAAAAATTATACAGCGATTGTACAATCACGAAATGACGCCCACACCCCGAGCCCAGGTCTCGCCGCCCGAAACCGATGGACTGTTCCCCATCCGTACGGTGGCCTCCATGACCGGGGTGCATCCCGTGACCCTGCGCGCCTGGGAACGGCGTCATGGACTGATCCGTCCGCAGCGCACACCCAAGGGACACCGACTCTACAGCACCGGGGACATCGACCGCATCCGCCAGGTGCTCGGCCTGCTGGAGCAAGGCATCTCCATCGGCCAGGTGGGCCAGCTACTGGACGCCCCCGACCCGGCAACGCTGGAGGACAACCCGCCCGCCCGGGGCCCTTCCGCCGCCTGGCCCGATTACCACTCCCGGCTGACCGCCGCGGCTCTACAGTTCGACAGTCACACCCTGGAGCGGGTTTATGCGGATGCCATGTCGGTCTTCCCGGTGCAACAGGTCATCTCACAGTTGCTCTGGCCCACCCACACTGTGCTTGGGGATCAGGCCGGGGACTCGACCCTTTCGGCGGCGGCCCAGGCCTTCTTCCGGGGCTGGGCCCGCTACACCCTGGGATGCCGGTTTCGTCACGAACTGAGCCACGCCCAGGGACCGGCGCTGGTGCTCGCCCCCTTCCCGGAACAGGGCGATACTCTGGAGATGGACATGCTGGCCCTGCTGACCGCCACGCAGGGGGTACGGGTGTTGTGGCTTACGGGGCCCATCACCCTGGACACACTGGAGGCAACGATGAATCACGTCCCGGCCCGGGGACTGACCCTGGTGGGGGAAAACCGCCTGTCCCGCGAGCTGCTCACCCGGGGCCTGCCGACGTGGTCGGGAAAGATCGGCAGCCCGGTTTTCGCCGCCGGCCCCAGCGCCCATCACCACCGCCGCGCCCTGACCGGGGCCGGCCTGATCCCCCTGGAGCGTGATCCCTGGAAGGCGACGCGGCAACTGGAGAAACATCTGCGCACCCCTCAGGCGGATTGACGCAGGGTCTCCCAGGCTGCCAGGGCCTGGCGGCGACTGGCGGCCAGATCCACGATGGGTTGCGGATAATCCCGCCCGAGCCGGACACCCGCACCGCGCAACACCGATTCCGGTGCCTGCCAGGGTTTGTGCAGGTATTTGTCCGGCAAGGCCTTGAGCTCCGGCACCCAATGACGCACATAGCCCCCACCGGGATCAAAACGCTCACCCTGGAGCACCGGATTGAAAACGCGGAAATAAGGGGCAGCATCCGCCCCGCAACCGGCCGTCCACTGCCAACCCAGGGTGTTGCTGGCCAGATCCGCGTCCACCAGGGTGTCCCAGAACCAGCGGGCACCCTCACGCCAATGAATGAGCAGGTTTTTGGTGAGCAGTGAGGCGGTGATCATCCGTACCCGGTTGTGCATCCAGCCGGTGGCCCACAACTCGCGCATCCCCGCATCCACGATGGGCAGGCCGGTACGGCCCCGCTGCCAGGCCCTGAGAGCATCGTCATCCCGAGGCGGCCAGGGGAAGTCCTCGAAACGGGCATCCAGGGGCTGCAAGGGGGTGTGGGGGAAATGAAACAACAGGTGATGCCCGAACTCCCGCCAGCCTATTTCGCCGAGAAACCCCTTCACCGAAGCATCCGCCTCCGAGTGCCTGCCCTCGGCCACGGCCCGCTGACAGGCATGCACCACCTGTCGGGGGCTGACCTCGCCAAAGTGCAGATGCGGTGAGAGATGGGAGGTGCCCAACCGGTCGGGAAGATTGCGGGCCTCCCCATAATCGGCCAGGGCACGGTCCAGGAAAGCCTCCAGCGCCGTGTGAGCCCCCTCCTCCCCTGGTGTCCAGGCCTTTGCCAGCCCCGCATCCCAGGGAATGAGGGGCAACAACCCCAGGCTTTCGAGAGGGTCGCTGCGACTCCCCTCGGCAGTCAGCACCCCTGGCCCGGGCCGGGGCTGCAAACTCACGTCCAGGGCGCCCTGGGCCTGACAGGCTTTCCAGTAGGGGGTGAACACCCGATAGGGCTCCCCGGAGCGGTTCTGCACCGCCCATGGCTCCAGCAGCAGCGCAGCATTGAAACTGCGCACCTGCACCCCCTGTGCCTGCAGGGCCTGCTTGATATGGGTATCACGGCGGACAGTGTTCGGCTCATAAAGCCGATTCCAGTACACCTGCGAGGCACCGGTCTCACGAAGCAGCTCCTGGAGTGTATCCAGGATGGGGCCGCAACGCATCACCAGGGGGGCTCCCAGCGCCGCAAGGTCGTGGCCCAGTTGCTTCAGGCTGTGATGCAACCACCAGCGCGAGGCCTCACCCGGCGCCCAATCGCCCTCCTCGTCCCGGGCGTGAATATAGACCGGCACAACGCGCTCCGCCTGCTCCAGGGCCGCACACAGAGCGGGATTATCGGCCAGACGCAGGTCACGTCTGAACCAGATCAGGGCAGTGCTCATCAATACGCTCCCTTGCTACGTCCGAATCCAGGGACAGGACGGCAAGCCTCTTCAACGGTCGCGGCGGATCAGGTCCAGGAACTCCGCTCGGGTACGGGCATCATCACGGAAGTTACCCAGCATCACCGAGGTGAGCATGGCGGAGTTCTGCTTTTCCACGCCGCGCATCATCATGCACATGTGGCGGGCCTCGGCCACCACGCCGACCCCCCGCGCGCCGGTGACGTCCATCACCGCCTGGGCAATCTCGCGGGTCAGGCTCTCCTGAATCTGCAGGCGCCGGGCAAACATGTCCACAATGCGGGCGATCTTGGACAGACCGATCACCTTGCCATCGGGGATATAGGCCACATGACACTTGCCGATGATCGGCAACAGATGATGTTCGCAGATGGAATAGAGCTCGATGTCCTTGACCAGCACCATCTCGTCGCTGTCCGACGTGAACAGCGCCCCGTTCACCAACTCGTCGAGGGACTGATGATAGCCACTGGTGAGATATTGCATCGCCTTGGCAGCCCTGAGCGGTGTGCCCTTGAGCCCTTCGCGCCCCGGATCCTCCCCCAAGCCCGCAAGGATCAGGCGATAGTGTTCGGCAAGTTCATCGGCCGACAGGGATGCATCAGCTTCCACCGGATCTTCGCCTCCGGCAATCTTCGCGACAGTCTTTGTCATGGCCTTTTCCCCGTGCAGGTGACAGCATGTATGTATTCTCGGTGCATGTTCCCATTGCCCAGGCATCGGGCATCGCCCTGTGCTCTGGGTTGACGCGATCACCGGTGCTCAACCCTTGTACCGGGTCTTGCCACCATCGTATGGTCACGGTCTGCGGAACCACCCTCGAAAACCTTGTACAACAAAAATCAAAGCTTGTACAGTTAATGTATAAGAATCCTTTTCAGGACCAGGGGAATGACATGGCTCGCGAACGTATCGCCATCATCGGCGCAGGGATCTCGGGATTGGCCAGCGCCTGGCTGTTGTCGCCACAATATGATGTGACAGTATTCGAGAAGAATGATTACATCGGCGGCCACACCCATACCGTCGATGTCCCCGGGGATCAGGGGCCCCGGGGTGTGGATACCGGATTCATGGTGTTCAATCACCGCAACTACCCTCACCTCAAGGCCCTGTTTGCCCATCTGGGCATTGAATCCCAACCCACGGACATGTCCTTCTCGGCCTCCGTGGGCGAAGGTCGGCTGGAGTACGCAGGCTCGGACCTGAACACCCTGTTTGCCCAGCGGGGCAATCTGTTCAAGCCTCGCTTCCTGCGCATGCTGCGTGACATCGTCCGGTTCAACCGCACCGGCAAGGCCCTGCTTCAGCACGGCTGCGTGCCCCAGGTGACCTTGGGTGGCTATCTGATTCAGGAGCGGTACGGCCCGGGTTTCCGTGATGACTATCTGCTGCCCATGGCCGCTGCGATCTGGTCCTGCCCCACCCATCGCATGCTGGATTTCCCGCTGGAATCCTTCCTCAATTTCTTTTCCAACCACGGGCTTCTGGATCTGGCCGACCGCCCCCAGTGGCATACGGTGAAAGGCGGGAGCCGACAGTATGTCCGGGAGATGCTCAAGGCCCTGCCCGACGATGTGCACGTGCGTCGACGGGTCGTGGCCGTGCAGCGTCAGGAGGCACAGATACGGGTGATCACCGATGACAGGGGCGAACATCGGTTTGACAAGGTGGTTTTCGGCTGCCATGCCGATGAGGTGCTGGGCATGCTGGAGGATCCGACCGAAGCGGAATCCCGCATACTGCAATGCTTCACCTACCAGCCCAACCGGACACTGCTGCACACCGATACCCGCCTGATGCCGCGCCTGAAGCGTGTCTGGTCCTCCTGGAACTACATGGCCCGGCAGCGCTCCGCCGATACGCCAGCCAACGCCGTCTCGGTGACCTACTGGATGAATCGCCTGCAGGCCCTGGAGGAATCCCGGGACTACCTGGTGAGCCTCAACCCACTGATTGAGCCACGGGAAGACACCATCATCCGGGAGATCAGCTACCACCACCCGGTGTTCGACCAGCGCGCCATGGAGGCCCAGAAGCAGCTCCCCGACCTGCAGGGGGCCGACCGGATCTTCTTCTGCGGCGCCTGGGCGGGATACGGCTTCCACGAGGACGGCCTGCGATCGGCCATTCAGGTGGCCGGACGTCTGGGTGTCTCTCCGCCCTGGAGCATTCCCCGCGAAACGGCTGGCGCCGAGGCAACGCAACCTTCCGGCGTGGTCGGCACGGAGGCATCATGAACGCGTCCGACGAAGACTCTGGCACCCCCTCGGGTCTGATGGACATCGTTGATGGGCGCCTCTACCGAACCCGGGTCATGCATCGGCGCCTTTTCCCGGTGGACTATCGCTTCATCTATCGGGTTTTCAGCCTGGTGGTGGACGTGGATCAGCTGGATGCCCTGGATCGGCGCCTGCGGATCTTCTCGGTCAACCGCTTCAACCTCCTGAGCCTGGATGATCGCGACCATGGTGCCCGTGATGGCACGCCACTCCGCCCCTGGGCAGATGCTGAACTGGCCCGGAAGGGAGTGGACCTGGAGGGGGGGCGCATCTTCCTGCTGGCCTTCCCTCGTGTACTGGGCTATGTGTTCAACCCCCTGAGCCTGTGGTACTGCCTGCACCGGGACGGCAGCCCGCGCGCCATCATCTGCGAGGTGAGCAATACACTGGGGGATTGCCATCACTATGTGCTGCACAACGACGGTCAGCCCCTGGCCTGGCCGGTGCGGGCCAGCCAGGACAAGCTGTTCTACGTTTCCCCCTTCATCGAGATGGATACACGCTACCAGTTCCGGCTATCGGAACCCGGACAGGGTCTGAGCGTTCTCATCCATGAATACCAGCAGTCGCAACTCATGCTGGCCGCCAGCCAGACAGGGCAGGCGCGCCCGCTCACCGACCGGGAACTGCTCAAGGCCGTGGCGGCCATGCCCCTGATGACCTTCAAGGTGATCCTTGGCATCCACTGGCAGGCCCTGAAGATCTGGTGGCGCGGCGGGCGTTACTACAGCAAGCCCAGCTCATCCTCAGAGGAAATGAACTGATGTCCCTGGAACAGACACCCACCCAGACCCGCAGTACCCTGGGCGCCCGCACCGGCGGACTGGCCATGCGGTTTCTGCTTCGCCGGCTGCGGGGCCTGTACTCGGGGGAGTTGCTGATCATCGGCCCCGATGGCAGCGAGCACCGGGTGCAGGGCACCCACCCTGGAGGCCGGGGCACCCTCCGGATCCACCGTCCGGGTGTACTGGTGCGGCGCCTGCTGTCCCGGGGCCTGGTGGGCCTGGGCGAGGGCTACATGGTGGGGGACTGGGACACACCGGATCTGCAGGCCCTGCTGACCATGGGGTCGGTCAATCAGGAATACATCCGCAGCCTGGTTTACAGCGCCTTCTGGTCGCGCGTGGCGGATTTCATGCGCCACCGGTTCCGTGCCAACAGCCGCGATGGCAGCCGCCGTAACATCTCGTTCCACTACGACCTGGGGAACGACTTTTACCGCCTGTGGCTGGACGAAACCATGACCTACTCCTGCGCCCTGCTGGATCAGGAGGATGAGCCCCTGGAGGCCGCCCAGCAGCGCAAGTATGCCCGCCTGCTGGAGCACCTGGATGCCGCGTCTGGCGCGCACATCCTGGAAATCGGCTGCGGCTGGGGCGGCTTTGCTGAATACGCCGCCCGCCAGGGCTACCGGGTCACCGGCGTGACCCTCTCCCGCGAACAACTGGACTACGCGCAGGCACGCCTGGAGGCCGCAGGCCTGGCCGACCAGGTTGACCTGCGCCTGCAGGACTACCGGGACGTGGACGGACAATTCGACCATGTGGTGTCCATCGAGATGTTCGAGGCCGTGGGCGAACGCTGGTGGCCCACTTGGTTCGAGACAGTGCATAAAAGCCTGAAGCCCGGTGGGCGTGCTGCCGTGCAGGTGATCACCATTGATGAAGGCGCCTTTAGCTATTACCGCCGGGCCGCGGATTTCATCCAGTTGTACATCTTCCCCGGCGGCATGCTGCCCACGGTGGAGGTCTTCGGGGAATGCGCGAGCAAGGCTGGTCTGCGCCTGCGCCACAGTGAGTTTTATGGGGAGGCCTACGCACGCACCCTGGACCGGTGGTACCAGCGGGTGCAGGAACAATCCGCTGCGATCCTCTCCCTGGGCGCCTATGACGAGCGCTTTTTGCGCACCTGGCGTTTCTACCTGGCCTACTGCGAGGCGGGCTTCCGTTCCCGTAACACGGACCTGATGCATGCCGTGCTGGAAGCCCCCGCCTGATTCCGTTGCCGTCACCTTGGAGGTGAGCCATGAAGATCGAGGCATTCAAAGACCGCACCCCCGCCCTGGACCTGGAGGCCTATTTCGACGGCCCGGTAAAGGCCTGGGGCCTGTTCCAGGATCGATTTGGCACGGTGCACCGCCAGTTCACCGTGGATATTCAGGGGCGCGTCGAGGGGGATGAACTGATACTGGAGGAAGACTTCCTCTATGACGATGGTGAAAAGGACCGGCGCGTCTGGCGTCTCAAGCGCCTGGACGCTCAACATTACGAGGGACGCGCCGATGATGTGGAGGGGGCGGCCAAAGGCAAGCTCTGCGGCCAGGCCTTCAATTTCACCTATGTCCTGCGCCTTCCCATCGGCGGCCGCATCTGGCGGGTGAATTTCGACGACTGGATGTTCATGCATGAAGACGGCGTCTTGGTCAATCGTGCGGTGATGAGCAAGTTCGGCATCCGGCTGGGGGACGTCACGCTGTTCTTCCGTCGGGTCAGTGATACGCCCACCCAATGACCCCATGCCCGGGGTCAATCACTGCAGGATGATTTTCCCATCAAGACCCTAGCCCTGAGGCGCCATTTATTGGATACTTACCGGAATAAAGGTAAGGCCTTCAGGAATGATTTTTCTCAGTCACTGAAGGCTGTTAGCAAGACGGGCCCAGCCCGCTGAATCGGGATCACCGGATGATCGGGGCAAAGAACCCCGCATCGGCCCCGTTGATATCATCGCGAGACGCTAGGAGTAAGAGAATGAAAAAGCAAGATCTCAGCCGCAGAAGCTTCCTGAAATTCGGTGTCGCCGGCCTGGTGGCCGTGCCCGTGGCCGGCCTGGGCTGGACAACCACTGCTGCCGCCGCCGATCGCCTGGATCCCGAATCCGCCGAGGCTCAGGCCCTGCAGTACACTGCCAACTCCGAAACCGAAGGTCAGAGCTGCTCCAACTGCCTGCTGTACAACGACCCCAGCCAGGAAGAGTGGGGCCCCTGCGCCGTATTCCCCGGCAAGGTCGTGTCCGCCAACGGCTGGTGCACCGCCTGGGTTGCCCGCGGCTGATCCAGCCTCGGATGACCGATCCGCAACAGCGCCTGCCTCCGGTGGGCCTGTTGTCCAAGACCCGCCCCGCGCGGGTCTTCTCGTTTGGAGGCCCTCATCATGTACGCCACCTCCGCTCAGCCCCTGATGGAACACCCGGAACATTATCTGCTCGGTCGTACGGATGGCGACATCACCCTGGATGCTCCTGAACACCTGCGCCTTGCCGTGCAACGTATGGTGGAACAGGCCCGGCGCAGCCTCTGGCTGACCAGCCGGCACCTGGATCCGGCCATCTTTGATGACCCGGCGGTGGTGGAACCCCTCTCCCGACTGGCTCGTCACAGTCGCCATGTGGACATCCGCATCCTGATCCAGGACAGCGATCCGCTTCGTGGCACCAGCCACCGCCTCATCCACCTGGCCCAGCGCCTGAGCAGTCGCGTACACGTCCGCCGCATGGGGGAACCGGATCGGCGTTCCGTGGTGGAGGCCTTTCTCATTGCCGATCGCCAAGGCCTCATCCACCAGCCTCAGGCCCTGCGTTATCAGGCGGTGGCCAATTTTCACACTCCCCGGCGATCCAGGCTCATGGGTGAACAGTTCATGACTCACTGGGACGCGGGGGAGCCGGATCCCCATCTACGGCGGTTGCACCTGTGATTGATCCTGCGGCATTGACGCCCGGTGCAACCCCCTCCTACTATGCCTTACCGCCGCTCAGGAACCACATCCCTCAATGACCTATTGCCTCGCCATCACCATGGACGCCGGGCTGGTATTCGCCTCGGACTCACGCACCAACGCCGGTGCCGACCAGGTGAGCACCTACAGCAAGATGCATACCTTCGAGGTGGATGAGGACCGTGTCTTCGTCCTGCTCACCGCCGGCAATCTGGCCACCACCCAGGCCGTACTGGCCCGACTCAAGCGTGACATCGAAGACAATGTGGAGGAAAGCCTGCACACCGTACGGGGCATGTCCGACGCGGCCGAGTACCTGGGCCGGGTGAATCGTGAAGAGCAGGAAAAACATGGTGAGGCCCTCACCAAGGCCGGCTTCCGGGCCGACGCCTCCTTCATCATCGGCGGCCAGTTCGCCGGACAGGAACCGGAGATCTACCTGGTCTATCCCCAGGGCAATTTCATCACGGCATCCTCTCATACCCGCTTCCTGCAAATCGGCGAGAGCAAGTACGGCAAACCCATCCTGGATCGCATCGTCAGCCACGACGGCGACCTGGGTGACGCCGCGCGCTGCGCCCTGGTGTCCATCGACTCCACCATGCGCTCCAACGTCACGGTGGGCCCGCCCATCGAGGTGATCGTCTACGAGCGCGACAGCCTGACCTTTGAGCACTATCTGTGCCTGGAGGCAGACGATACCTATCTCACCGACCTGAAGCGGGCCTGGGACGACAACATCAAGGCCGCCTTCCGTGACCTGCCCCGCTTTGACTGGGAAGCGGCCCGTGGAAGCAAACGCCGCGGCACAGAGGTCACGGTCAACCGGCGCAGTACCCGCAAACCCTCCAAGAAAACCGGCTGAGCGCCCTCGGGGCGCCCCGCCCCGGGGGCGCCTGCCTCAGGCCGCCTTGTCCAGGCGGAACCAGGTCTCCGCCACGAGGCCATGCAGTTCCGCCATCTCCTTTTGCAGGTCATCGATAAAGCGATGCAACTCCTTGGGCTCAAGCAGCTTGTCCACCTGGGAGTCCACGGCATGGCGCTTCACCTGCATGGCCATGCGCAGGGGGATGTCATTGCGAGGCAGATTGGCCAGGCAGTGCTCCACCTCCGCCAGGGCATGACCGATGGAGCGCGGAAACTCCGGATCCTGCACCAGGAAACGCAGCACGTCGGCCGCGTTGATCCGCCGCCGTACATGCTGACGGTACATCTGGAAGGCACTCAGGGATTTGAGGATGTTGATCCACAGCAAGCCTTCAAAGGGTGAGGCATCCTCATCCACCTCCTTGCCGCGGGCCAGCAAGCCCACTGCGCCCACATCCAACAGGCGCGATGTCATATCCGCCCGTTCCAGATTGCGCCCCGCCTTGATCAGATCATAGGCATGGTCGTGGCTCATGGTGCCCGCCAGCATCCCGGTGATCTGCTGACAGCGGCTGCGGATCTGAGACAGGTAACGATAACGCCCCCGCTTACCCTCTCCCGCATCCAGGTTGAAGCGGGCGTAGAGGTGCAGTTCGTTCACCGTCTCCCAGACCTCGGTGGGCACCCGGTCCCGCGTGGTCCGCACATTCTCGCGGGCGCTGTTCAGGGCATTGAGGATCGACCCCGGGTTGGCCGGGTCCCCCAGGAGAAACTTGACCACATTGGCCTCGTTGTACTCGGAGTAACGGTCCTCGAAAACCGCCTCGCTCCCCGTGATGGAGACCAGCCCCGCCCAGGAGACCCGGGTTTGATAGGGCATGTCCAGGGCCAGATGATTGAAGGCGGTGACCATGCGGGCCGTGTTTTCGGTCCGCTCGATATAGCGGGCCATCCAGTAAAGCCGTTCTGCAACGCGTGAAAGCATGTGTCAGTCCCGGGTATCCGTGTCAACGATCCAGGTGTCCTTGCTGCCACCCCCTTGGGAAGAGTTCACCACCAGGGAGCCCTTGCGCAAGGCCACCCGTGTCAGCCCCCCCGCGGTCACATCCGTGCGCACGCCCTGGAGCACGAAGGGGCGAAGATCCAGGTGCCGCGGCTCCAGATGTCCGTCGCACAACGTGGGGGATGTGGACAACTTGAGCGTCGGTTGGGCGATATAGTTACGCGGATCGCGCTTGATGAGCTCCGCAAACTCCTCCAGCTGAGTGGGCGTGGCATGGGGGCCGATGATCATTCCATACCCTCCCGACTCATTGGCCGGTTTGACCACCAGTTGATCCAGGTTGGCCAGTACGTGTTCCCGCTCCTTATCATCCATGCACAGATAAGTGGGCACATTGGACAGGATGGGCTCCTCGTCCAGATAGTAGCGGATCATCTTGGGCACGAAGGCATACACCACCTTGTCATCGGCCACACCGGCCCCCGGGGCATTCACCAGTGCCACGTTTCCAGCCCGCCAGGCCCGCATCACACCCGGGACGCCCAGCATGGAGTCAGGGTTGAAGGCCTCCGGATCCAGGAATAGATCATCAATCCGACGATAGATCACGTCCACCCGCTCCAGACCGTCGATGGTACGCATGTAGACGCAGTCATCATCGCAGACCACCAGGTCGGCCCCCTCCACCAACTCCGCTCCCATGCGCTGGGCCAGATAGGCATGCTCGAAGTAAGCGGAGTTATAAATACCCGGGGTGAGGACAACCACCTCGGGATAATCCAGCGGGCGGGGCGAGAGGCTGGCCAGCATGTCGAAGAGCTGGGAGGGGTACTCATCCACGGGCTGGATGCTGTAATTCTCGAACAACTCCGGGAACACCCGCTTGGTCACCTGGCGGTTCTCCAGCATGTACGACACCCCCGAGGGGACGCGCAGGTTGTCCTCCAGCACATAGAAGCTGCCATCGGCATCCCGCACCAGGTCGGAGCCGCAGATATGCGCCCATACCCCATGGGTGGGCTGGATGCCTCGACATTGCTCACGGAAATTGCGGGATTGGGACAGGATCTCGGCCGGAAAGATCTTGTCCTTGACGATGCGCTGTTCGTTGTAGATGTCGCTGATGAACATGTTCAGGGCCGTAAGGCGCTGGCGCAATCCAGCCTCCACACGGCGCCATTCAGTCCGCGGTATGATTCGGGGGATGATGTCGAAGGGCCAGGCACGGTCGATATTGCCGCCTTCCGTATACACCGTGAAGCTGATGCCCATCTCCATGATGGCGTGTTCGGCCGCCTGCTTGCGCTCGTGTATCTCGGCGTCGCCAAGGGAGCGCAGATAATCGGTCAGGGTCTTGGCTGCCGGACGCGGGATACCCGGGGCACTGATGAGTTCATCGTAAAATCCGTTGGGGTCGTACGCCTTCCAGTCGATGCTCATAGGGGACTCTTGAGTGGATGGGTCCATCATCCCCACCGGGGACGCAGGACAGGTCGCGATGGGGATCAGCCGGGCTGATCCGCCGCGCGAGGCGTCAGGGACTGCTCCGCTTCCGCCAGGGGCGCCTCGCCATTGCGGTAATGTACCAGCTTCCAGTAACCGAACAGGTTGGTCTTGTGCACGCCCACGCGGTTGAGGCCGGGAAGCTCGGGCAGGCTGTCCAGTTCCATGTCGGGCCTGAAGCCCACCAGGCGTGACAGGGGCCGCAAGGCGCGTTCCACGCGGCGCACAATGGGATGGCTGGAGGCAAAATGGTTGATCACCAACACATCACCGCCAGGAACGCAGACACGCTGCATCTCCCGCATGAGCCTGTCGGGGTTGGGCACCACCGAGGCCACATACATGGCCACCACATAGTCGAAACTGTCATCGGCAAACGCCAGGGATTCCCCATCCATCTCCATGAGGGATTCCACCTGCTTGAGTTGACCCTCCTCGGCTCGACGCTTGGCGATCTGGAGCATCTCCGGGCTCACATCGATGCCCACGACCCGGGCATCTGCCCGGTAATCCGGCAGGGACAGGCCGGTCCCCACCCCCACCTCGAGTACGCGTGGCGCCGTTTCCGCGTTCACCATCTCCATTGCCATGCGCCGGCCACCGGCGAAGATGGGGCCAAACACGGCGTCGTAATATCGCGCGTAACGCCGATAGGCGCTCTTGATCGAGGAGAGATCCATGAGATCCTTTCCAGTATGGGAATATCCACCTGTTGTAACGACTCGAGTCCTCAGTTTCAAGTGACCGGACCGAGAAAACCACCATCCATCGGGGATTGATGACCGTTCCCGAACCTCAGCCGGGAAACCGACGACCATGATCACGCAGGCCGATTTTCACCCGACGCGCTGGTTACGGGGCAGCCATGTGCAAACCATTCTGCCCAACCTGCTGCGCCCTCGTCATTCCATCCCGCTGCGCCGCGAGCGCCTGGAACTGCCCGACGGCGATTTCCTGGATCTGGACTGGGCCCCCACCATGGACGGCCCGCTGGTGATCCTGTTTCACGGTCTGGAAGGCTCCAGCCGGTCCCCCTATGCGGCCGGGCTGATGCGCCGCCTGCACGACCAGGGCTTTCAGGCCCTCACCCTGCACTTTCGTGGTTGCAGCGGCGAACCCAATCGTCTGCCCCGCAGCTATTTCGCCGGCGACACCGGGGACATGGCCTGGGTAGTGGAACAACTGACCCAGCGCTTCCCCGAACGGCCGGTGGCTGGCATCGGCGTCTCCCTGGGCGGCAACGCCCTGCTCAAGTGGATGGGCGAGACGGGCGACACCAATCCGTTATCCGCAGCAGTGGCCATTTCCGTCCCTTTCGATCTGGACAAGGCTGCACGCCGCATGGAGCGGGGGATCTCGCGCCTCTACCAGGGCTATCTGGTGGGACGCCTCCGCCGTTCCACTCAGGCCAAGTGCCGCCGCATGCCCCTGCCCATCGACTGCACTGCCCTGCCGCAATTACGCACCTTTCGGCAGTTTGATGACGCCGTCACCGCCCGCCTGCATGGTTTCAAAGATGTGGACGACTACTATGGTCAGTGCAGTTGTCGGCAGTACCTGCATGGCATCCGCATCCCCACGCTGATCCTGCATGCCATCGACGACCCCTTCATGAGCCCGGAGGTCATTCCCACCGAACCGGAGTTATCGTCCACCGTGCACCTGGAACTGGCCCACCATGGTGGCCATGTGGGCTTTGTGGAAGGCTGGGGTCGTTACTGGCTCGAGCGGCGCGTACCCCACTGGCTCCAGCAGAGCCTGACAATGAGTGTTTGAGACTTGACGAGCAACCATTAAACTCTCCGCTGACGTGCATCAATAAGACCAACCAGAATATTCACCCGCTCAACAGGGGAGACAATACGTCATGATGCAAGGACTTCTCGCGGTCAACGACTGGGTCAACGGCATCGTCTGGGGCCCTCCTTTCATGATCCTGCTGGTGGGCACGGGGCTGTATCTCACCATTCGGTTGGGCTTTTTCCAGTTCACACACCTTCGCTTTGCCTGGCGACGCACCTTTGGCACGCTGTTCCGCCGTGATCAAAAGGAGGAAAAAGGCGCCATCACGCCATTCCAGGCCGTCACCTCCGCCATGGCCGCCACCATCGGGGTGGGCAATATCGCCGGGGTGGCCACGGCCATCGCCCTTGGGGGACCCGGCGCCGTATTCTGGATGTGGATCGTGGCCCTGGTGGGCATGGCCACCAAGCTGGCTGAGGCCACCCTGGGCTTGAAGTACCGCCAGGTCGACTCGGACGGCCGGGTCTCGGGGGGTGTTTTCTATTACATCGAATACGGCCTGGGCCGGAAATGGAAATGGCTGGCCCTGGTCTATGCTTTCCTGGCTGGCCTGGCGGCCTTTGGCATCGGCAACATGGTACAAGCAAACACAATGGCCCACGCCCTGGAAACCAGCATGGGCGTGCCCAATTGGGCTACCGGCCTGGTGGTGATGTTCCTCGTGGGCCTGGTTACCCTGGGGGGGATCAAGCGCATCGCCGTGACTGCCGAACGCATCGTCCCCACCATGGCGCTGGTCTATATCATCGGCGCCGTGGGCATCCTGGTCAGCTTCTATGATCAGATCCCGGGGGCGTTTGCGCAGATCTTCAACGGTGCCTTCACGCCAGCCTCGGCCATCGGTGGTTTTGCCGGTGCCACGGTGGCCGGAGCCATCCGATACGGCATTGCCCGAGGCATTTTCTCCAACGAGGCGGGCCTGGGTTCGGCCTCCATCGTCCATGCGCAGGCCCGCAACAAGCCTTATGCCCAGGGTCTGTGGGGAATGTGGGAGGTCTTCGTCGATACGTTGGTGGTATGCACCATGACGGCCCTGGTGATTCTGGTCACTGGCGTGATCCAGACGGGGCAGACCGGAGCGGAACTCACCAGTAGCGCCTTCTCCACCGGCCTGCCGGGCCTGGGTGGATGGATCGTCCTGCTGTCCATTGTGCTGTTCTCCTATACCACCATGCTCACCTGGAATTTCTATGGTGAGAAGAGTTGGGAGTATGCCTTCGGCAAGCGGGTCGTCCTGCCCTATCGGATCATTTTCGTGTGCTTTTTATTCCTGGGTGCGATTGGTGGCCTGACCACCGTCTGGGACGTCTCGGACACCCTCAACGGCCTGATGGCGGCGCCCAATCTGCTCGCCCTGGTGCTCCTGGCCGGCGTACTGGTCAAGGAGAAGGTCCAATATCTGAAGGAAGAGCGCGAGAAGGCCATGGCGGCCCGCAAGGGTTCGGGTGATAGCCAGGACGGCGGGTGAGCAGCATTCGTCACCAGGCACGCCCCACGGACCGCCTGTGAACGGTCCGTGGGGCTGGGGCGACAAGGCGGCCCTACGTCCCGGTCAGTCGCTGGACGTCTGGGCCTCGTTGCCCGGGCCCCAGGCGAAGATCCCCAACCCCAGCACGATCACCAGCAAGGCGGGGATCAAGTAGCCGATCACCCCCAGCCCCCCCATCTCGGGGGGGATATTTCCCACCCGATACAGCAACCAGGTCAGCCCCACCAGAAATACACCGATACCGATACCGATTCGCACGTCTGCAACCTCATTGACGAGGCGACGCGCCAGGCGCCGCCGTTCAGGGTGGATATCACCCGGACTCAGGATGCTAGCCGAGGAAGTCCGGGTACGCGACTCGTCCCCGCGTCATGATTGTCCGGGATCATTCAATCGTGCCTTCCGGGGTGGGACGCTTATTCTCGGAGACCGGCTGATCCCTTAGTATGGGTCGGGTATGCTGGCGCGCCCAGGCCACCATCAATCACTACCGACTCCTGATAACCCCATCGAAGGATGACATCATGCCATCGACCCGCCGCGTCCGTTCCACCCCTCGCCGTCCATGGGAGACGACTGCGTTCGCGCTGGGGGCGCTCCTGATCCTGCCACTGGCCGCGCAGGCCGACGATCCCGCCCCATCACTGCCGGTAATCACTCAGGAGGAACTGGCGCAACATGATCAGCCTGAGGACTGCTGGAAGGCAATTCATGGCAAGGTCTATGACATCAGCGAGTATCTCCCCCACCACGCGGGTCCACCGGCGATGGTGGTGCCCTGGTGCGGCCGGGAGGCGACGGAGGCCTGGGAGACCAAAGGTTACGGGGCAGCGCACAGCGACGCCGCCAGGACCCTGCTGGAGGATTATCTCATTGGTATATATGAGGGGGAGCCGGAGACCACGGCGGCAGATGGGCAACAGGACTGAACCTCGAGGCATCCCGCCCCTCATCCCCGGCCCTTCTCCCCAGAGGGGAGAAGGGAGACTCAAGGCTTCAGCCTGATGACAGGAGAAGGGAAACTCGGGGCTATGCCCTGATGACGGGAATGGCCAGGTTTTAGCCCCTCTCCCGCTAGCGGGAGAGGGGTTGGGGTGAGGGTGCGGGGGGAACTTACTCCCCCGGCTCCACCGCCTTCATGCTCAGACGGATCCGGCCCTGCTTGTCCACTTCCAGCACCTTGACCTTGACCGTCTCGCCTTCCTTCACCTTGTCAGAGACACTCTCCACCCGCTCTTCAGAGATTTGGGAGATATGCACCAGCCCATCGCGGCCCGGCAGGATGGTCACAAAGGCGCCGAAGTCCATGATCTTGGCCACGCGTCCCTCATAGACCCGGCCCACTTCCACATCCGCGGTGATCTCTTCGATGCGGCGCTTGGCCTCCTCACCGGCTTCCTTGTCCACGGAGGCGATCTTGATCACACCCGAGTCATCGATGTCGATGGTGGCACCGGTTTCCTCGGTCAGGGCACGGATGGTGGCCCCTCCCTTACCGATCACATCACGGATCTTCTCCGGATTGATGCGCAGAGTGATGAAACGCGGCGCATAGGCAGACATCTCACCACGCGGGGTGGTCATGACCTTACCCATTTCCTTCAGAATGTGCAGCCGACCTTCGCGAGCCTGGCCCAGGGCCTTTTCCATGATTTCACGGGTGATGCCGTCGATCTTGATGTCCATCTGCAGTGCAGTGACACCGCCTTCGGTACCAGCCACCTTGAAGTCCATATCGCCCAGGTGATCCTCGTCCCCGAGGATGTCCGACAGCACGGCGAAACGGTCCTGCTCCTTGATCAGCCCCATGGCAATACCGGCCACCGGTGCCTTCAGGGGCACACCCGCATCCATCAGTGCCAGACTGGTGCCGCAGACCGAAGCCATGGAACTGGAGCCGTTGGACTCCGTGATCTCCGAGACCACCCGCAGCACGTAGGGGAAATCCTCGTCGGCCGGCATCACGCCCTGCACGCCCCGCTTGGCCAAACGGCCGTGACCGATCTCGCGGCGCTTGGGCGTGCCCACCATGCCGGTCTCACCGGTGCAATAGGGAGGGAAGTTGTAATGCAGCATGAAGCGCTCGCGACGCTCACCCTCGATGGCATCAATGACCTGGGAATCCCGGTCGGTGCCCAGAGTCGCGGTCACGATGGCCTGGGTTTCACCCCGGGTGAAGAGTGCCGAGCCGTGGGTACGCGGCAGCACGCCCACGCGCACGCCGATGGGACGCACGGTGGTGGTATCGCGTCCATCGATACGCGGCTGACCATCCAGCACCAGATCGCGCACAATGCGCTTCTCGATATCGTGGAAGATCTCCTTGATCTCATCAGCTTCGGGGGAGCCTTCCTCGCCGTCGGCGAGGCGAGCCTTGACCTCATCGCGCAGTTCCTTGATGCGCGCGGTGCGTTCCTGCTTTTCGGCGATCTTGTAAGCCTCGGTCAAATCCGACAGGCAGGCCTCCTCCACACGGGCCCGCAGTGCCTTATCCTCTTCCGGCGGCTGCCAGTCCCAGGCGGGCTTGCCAGCCTCGGCCGCCAGTTCGCGGATGGCGTTGATGGCCACCTGCATCTGCTCGTGGCCGTACATCACGGCGCCCAGCATGACCTCTTCCGACAACTCCGTGGCCTCGGATTCCACCATAATGACGGCATTCTGAGTGCCGGCCACCACCAGATCCAGCTGGGAGTCCTTCAGCGGGGTCAGGTCGGGGTTCAGCAGATACTCGCCGTCCTGGTAGCCCACTCGAGCGGCGCCAATCGGGCCGGCAAACGGCATGCCCGACAGGGCCACCGCAGCGGAAGCCCCCAGCAGGGCGGGGATATCCGGGTCCACTTCAGGGTTCAGGGACATCACCGTGGCCACCACCTGCACCTCATTGGTGAAACCCTTGGGGAACAGGGGACGCAGGGGGCGGTCAATCAACCGGCAGGTCAGAGTCTCTTTTTCCGAGGGCCGACCTTCGCGCTTGAAGAATCCGCCAGGAATCCGCCCGGCGGCGTAAGTCCGCTCCTGATAGTTGACCGTCAGGGGGAAGAAATCGCGCCCCGGCACGGCCTCCTTGCGGCCTACGGCCGTCACCAGCACCACGGTACCGGCCACATCAACCATGACGGCGCCAGTGGCCTGACGGGCGATCTCGCCGGTTTCGAGGGTGACGGTATGCTGACCGTACTGGAACGACTTGGTAATTGACGGCACGTTGTATCCCGGTTGGCTTGTTCTGAGTGGACTCGGCAAGGGCGATGCCAGGTACTTAGCGGCGCAGACCCAGGCTGCTGACCAGATCCTGATAGCGCTGCTGATCCTTACTCTTGAGATAGTCCAGCAACTTGCGGCGCTGGTTGACCATCTTCAACAGACCACGGCGGGAATGATGATCTTTCTTGTGCGTGGAGAAGTGCCCCATCAGGTGCTGGATACGCGCGGACAACAGGGCCACCTGGACCTCCGGGGAACCGGTGTCGGCGGCGTCGCGCTTGTACTTCTCAACGATCTCGGACTTCACTTCACTGCTCAGGGACATTCTTGACAACTCCTGGGATGGGATCCGGCCAAACGGGGCCGCTGCGTTCTTTTCTGAAGGCTCGCGATTCTATCACGCCCCCCCTTTGCAGAACAGGGGCTTGTGGATGCGGCCGACGGGTCATGCGGGATCGTGAAAGGATCATCATCAGGTCGGCTGAACAATCAGCCGCTTGGGGGCCACCCGACCATCATCCAGCAGGCGGCCAACACCCAGGAAGCGGTCTCCGGGCCCGTACAGCCTCAAGTGCCCCCGGTGTGTCAGGCCAGGCACGAAGACCGCCTGCCCCTGCCCAAGGTAAAAGGCGCTGTCGGCATCCAGGGTGACCGCCGGCCAGTGCACCAGCGCCTCATCCAGGGGCCTCAGGACCTCGTCCAGTGCCTGGGCACCTTGCTCCGCCAGGGCCTCGATCTGCTCCAGGGTCACCATTTGAGGGTCTTCGAAGGGTGTCAGGCCGATGCGTCGCAAGGCAATCACATGGGCACCGCAGCCCAGTGCTTCACCGATATCCTCCACCAGGGTGCGGATATAGGTCCCCTTGGAGCACACCACGTCCAGGGTCAGGGTATCGCCATCATGAGCCAGGCAGCGCAGGTCGTGGATGGTCACCGGCCGGGGCGGACGCTCCACCTCCTGCCCCTTGCGAGCCAGATCGTACAGCCGCTGGCCCTGATGCTTGAGCGCCGAGTACATGGGTGGAATCTGCTCGATAGGCCCGCGAAACCGGGCCAGCACCGATTCAATCCGGGCCGCATCCAGAACGGGAACATCCCGGGTCTCAATCACCTCCCCCTCGGCGTCACCGGTCAGGGTCTTCTGCCCCAGACGGCAGACCGTGTGATAGCGCTTATCGGCATCCAGAAGAAACCCGGAGACCTTGGTGGCCTCACCAAAGCACAGGGGCAACAGGCCCGTGGCCAATGGATCGAGACTGCCGGTATGGCCCGCCTTACGGGCACGGAGCAAATACTTGATCCGCTGCAGGGCCTGGTTGGAGGTGTAGCCCTGAGGCTTGTCCAGGAGGATCAGGCCGTGGACATCACGGCGCTGGATTTTCGGTTTGCTCATTGAGGGTCTTTGTCGTCGGAGGCATCCGGATGACGGGCGCGATCACTGGCCACGGCCTCATCGATGAGCGCGGAGAGTCGAGCCCCCTTCGCCTGGGTATCATCGTAGTGAAAATGCAGTTCCGGCACGGTGCGGATACGCATGCGCCGGCCCAGCTCGCGGCGCAGGAAACCGGCCGCCTGACGCAATCCCTGGGTGGTCCCCTCAATGGCGTCCTGATCCCCGAGCACAGTGAAGAAAACCTTCGCATGGGCCAGGTCGCGACTCACCTCGACCCCCGAGAGGGTCAGCATCCCCACTCGGGGATCCTTGACCTGCTCGCGGATCAGTTCGGCCAGTTCTCGCTGGATCTGGTCGCCCACTCGCTGTGAACGTGAAAAATCTTTGGGCATGTCAGACCCCCCGGGCGTTGGATGCCGTGGCGCGGCATCGATTCATATGGCGTGGCTCGGACTTCAGAGCGACCGCGCCACCTCAACCCGATGGTAGACCTCAATCTGGTCGCCGGGCTTCACATCATTGTAGTTTTTCACCGCAATACCGCATTCGGTTCCTGTCTTCACCTCGTTGACGTCATCCTTGAAGCGACGCAGGGACTCCAGCTCACCCTCATAGACGACCACGTTGTCACGCAGCACGCGGATGGGATTGCCCCGACGCACACTGCCTTCGATGACCAGACAGCCTGCAACCGCACCGAACTGGGAGGACTTGAACACATCCCGAACCTGGGCCAGACCAATGATCTCCTCGCGCATCTCCGGCGAGAGCAGACCGGAAAGGGCCTGTTTCACATCGTCGATGGCCTCGTAGATCACACTGTAGTAGCGCAGGTCCACATCCATGTCGCTGGCTGCCTTGCGGGCCCCGGCATCGGCGCGAACGTTGAAGCCGATGATAATGGCCGTGGATGCGGTAGCCAGGTTCACGTCGGACTCGGTGATCCCCCCCACACCCGCGGATACGATCTTGACCTTCACCTCGTCGGTGGAGAGCTTCTCCAGCGAGTCGCGCAAGGCCTCGGCGGAGCCCTGAACATCCGCCTTGAGCAGGATATTGACCACTGAAGCAGCCCCCTCCTGCATCTGGCTGAACAGGTTCTCCAGCTTGGCCGCCTGCTGGGTGGCCAGCTTGGATTCGCGGAACTTGCCCTGACGGAACAGGGCCACTTCGCGGGCCTTGCGTTCATCCTGGACCACCAGCATGTCGTCGCCGGCGTTCGGCACACCCGACAGGCCCAGCACCTCCACAGGCATGGACGGCCCCGCGGATTTCACCGGCTTGCCATTCTCGTCGAACATGGCGCGCACGCGGCCAAACTCCTGGCCGGTGAGGATCACTTCGCCCTTCTCCAGGGTGCCGGACTGGATCAGCAACGTGGCCACGGCCCCGCGCCCCTTGTCCAGCTTGGATTCCACCACCACGCCACGGGCCTGACCTTCGCGATGCGCCTTGAGCTCCATGAGCTCGGCCTGCAGCTGGATGGCCTCCAGCAGTCGGTCAATGCCCTCGCCCGTTTTGGCGGAAACATGCACGAACTGGGTTTCGCCACCCCACTCTTCCGAAATGACATTGTGCTGCGCCAGTTCACTCTTGACACGCTCCGGATCGGCTTCCGGCTTGTCGATCTTGTTGACCGCCACCACCATGGGCACTTCACCCGCCTGGGCGTGCTTAATGGCCTCCAGGGTCTGGGGCATCACGCCGTCATCCGCCGCCACAACCAGCACCACCACGTCGGTGACCTTGGCGCCACGGGCACGCATGGAGGTAAAGGCCGCGTGGCCCGGTGTATCCAGGAAGGTGATACCAGCACGATCCTTGAAGGGCACGTGATAGGCACCAATGTGCTGTGTGATGCCCCCGGCCTCGCCCTCGGCCACCTGGGTCAGGCGGATATGGTCCAGCAGGGAGGTCTTGCCATGGTCCACGTGACCCATCACGGTAACCACCGGTGGGCGCAGTACCGCTTCCCCGCCCTGTTCGGTCTCCAGGGAAAGCTCTTCTTCCACCTCGGCTTCCTGCATGGGCTTGGCAATGTGCCCCATTTCCTCCACCACGAGGGTGGCCGTATCCTGGTCAATGGACTGGTTGATGGTGGCCATCACGCCCATGCCCATCAGGGTCTTGATCAATTCCGGCGCCTTGATGGCCATCTTCTGGGCCAGTTCGCCCACCGT
The DNA here is from genome assembly GCF_022227565.1 of Ectothiorhodospira sp. 9100. Classification (NCBI taxonomy): domain Bacteria; kingdom Pseudomonadati; phylum Pseudomonadota; class Gammaproteobacteria; order Chromatiales; family Ectothiorhodospiraceae; genus Ectothiorhodospira; species Ectothiorhodospira sp. 9100. The sequence goes on along the minus strand of NZ_JAJNAN010000003.1, from coordinate 82,377 downwards.
CATGGTCTCGGGGATACCAACCTCGCGCACCACCGGCGCCGTGGGTCTTTCAAAGCCGTGCTTGCTGGGCGTGACAGCGGCCGCGGCGCGACCACCCTTGCCCTTGCCGCGACGTCCGCGCTTGTCGCTGGAAACGTGCAGCTCCTCGCGCTTGGACTTGCCGGCATCTTCCCGCTCCTTGCCACGACGACGCTTGCCACGGGGCTGGTCGGTGGAGGCCGGGGGCGGGGCCGCAGCGGGGCCCGGCGCAGGAGCGGGCGGTGCGGCGGCCGCCGCCGCGGCGGCACGCGCCTCGGCCTCGCGACGCGCGGCCTCCTCGGCGGCCTGCCGGGTCTGCTGCTCGGCCTGCTGACGCGTTTCCTGTTCTGCTGCCTTGAGGACTTCAGCCTCCATGGCCTTGAGTTGTTCCTCGGCCAGACGCGCGGCTTCCTCGGCCTGACGCTTCTCTTCGGCGGCACGGGCCTCTGCCTCAGCCTGTTCCTGCTCGGCCGTCTTCACTTCCTCGACAACCGGCGGCGTCTCGGGCTCGGGTGGTTGCTCGACACTCGTCTCCGCTGGGACCTTTGCCTGAACCTCGGCCTCAGGCTCGACAGCCTTCGTCTCGGGGGACTCGGGCAGGCTTTCAGGCTTGGCTTCCGGCGGGCTGGCCTCAGCCGACGAAGCGGCGGGGGCCTGCTGCTCGGGCTCGGCGGCCCCACCCTTGACATAGGTTCGGCGCTTGCGCACCTCCACGCTGACGGTCTTGGCACGCCCCTGGGCGCCCGCCACCTTCAACTCGGTGGTACTGCGGCGACGCAGCGTGATACGCCGCCCCTGGCCGTCCTCTTCAGACTTGCCATGGGCCTTTCGCAGGTGCTCCAGCAGCTTGAACTTCTGCTCCTCGGTCACCATTTGATCGGGATCGGAGACGGACACGCCCGCTTCGGAGAGCTGCTCAAGCAGCCGCTCCACGGGCGTTCCCACCATCTCTGACAACTGTTTCACCGTAACGTCGGTCATGTGCCGTTACCTCCGATCTGAATGCTTCCGCGGACCGGGCCCCGGCCTGAGGCCTGGGGCGCGCGCACGGCAGGCGCGCTGGTCCTTCTTACTTACGCGTCTTTTGTCTGGTCCGCAAACCAGGGGGCACGGGCGGCCATGATCAGACTGGCTGCCTGCTCCGGGTCCACCGCTGCCTGTTCCACCAGGTCGTCCACCGACTGCTCGGCCAGATCCTCCATGGTGCAGATCCCGCGAGCCGCCAGGCGATGCGCCAGATCAGAGTCCATGCCATCCATCTCCAGCAGGTCGGCGGCTGGCGCCCCCCCGTTTTGCTGCTCTTCCGAGGCGATGGCCTTGGTGAGCAAGGCGTCCCGAGCACGGCGACGCAGCTCCTCAACGATATCCTCGTCGAATTCCTCGATCTGCACGATTTCTGCGGTGGGCACATAAGCCACCTCATCAATGCTTGAGAAGCCTTCCTGCACCAGGATGGCCGCCACTTCCTCGTCCACGTCCAGGCTGTCCATGAACATTTTCTGAAGCTCGGCGGTTTCGTGTTCGTTCTTCTCCACGGCCTGCTTTTCGCTCATCACGTTCAACTCCCAGCCCGTCAACTGCGATGCCAGGCGAACGTTCTGCCCCCCACGACCAATGGCCTGGGAGAGCTTTTCCTCAGACACAGCGATATCCATGCTGTTGCTGTCCTCGTCCACGACGATGGAGAGCACCTCGGCGGGGGACATGGCATTGATGACGAATTGGGCAGGATTCTCATTCCAGAGAATGATATCGATACGCTCACCGGCCAGCTCGTTGGAGACGGATTGCACCCGGGAACCCCGCATGCCCACACAGGCCCCGACCGGGTCCAGGCGAGGGTCGTGGGAGCGTACGGCGATCTTGGCGCGCATGCCCGGGTCGCGGGCCGCCCCCATGATCTCGATCAAGCCCTGCCCCACTTCAGGCACCTCCAGCTTGAACAACTCCACCAGAAATTCGGGCACGGTCCGACTCACGAACAACTGCGGGCCACGCTGCTCGGTACGCACCTCGCGCAGATAGCCGCGCAATCGGTCATTGGGACGCACGGTCTCCCTTGCGATCATCTCATCGCGGGGGATAAAGGCCTCTGCGTTGCTGCCCAGATCCATAAACACGCCATTGCGCTCGGAACGCTTCACCGTGCCCATCACCAGCTCGCCCACGCGATCCTGGAACTCATCCACCACCTTGGCCCGTTCGGCCTCGCGCACCTTCTGCACGATGACCTGCTTGGCGGTCTGGGCGGCAATACGACCGAACTCCACCGATTCGATGGGGGTCTCGATGTACTCACCCACCTGAATGTCGGGATGATTCTGAATCGCGTAGGAATAGAGGATCTGCCGTTCGGGGCTTTCAAATTCCGGGTCTTCATCATCGACCACGCGCCAGCGGCGATAGGTCTCGTAGTCACCGGTCTCCCGGTGAATACTGACGCGCACGTCGATGTCGCCGCCGTGCTTCTTGCGCGTCGCGGAGGCCAGAGCGGACTCGATGGCCTCAAAGATCACGCTCTTATCGACGCCCTTCTCATTGGAGACGGCGTCCACCACCAGCAGGATTTCTTTGCTCATTCAAACGTCTCCACATGACTTGCCCCGGCGCGGCCTGAGCGGCGGCGTCCGGATCACTGCGCCCGGCGATTGACCACCGCGGCGACATGGGGTGAATCCGACGCTGGACCCATCCAGTGTGATCCAGGCTCTCAGAAGCTGGGCACCAATCGTGCCCGGGACACTGATTCCAGGGGGATGCGCACGGCCCCTTCACCATCGTCCAGGGCGAGCACTACGGCCTCATCCTCCACGGACTCGATCACGCCTTTGAAGTTGCGTTGCCCCTCTATGGGCCAACTGGTGCGGACCCGAACCCGAGCCCCCGGGTAACGCTGGTAATGGGCCGATTCGAACAGTGGACGGTCCATCCCAGGCGATGACACCTCCAGGCGATACGGCACCGGGATCGGATCTTCCACGTCCAGCACGCCGCTTACCTGGTCACTCACGGCAGCACAATCATCCAGCGTGATGCCTTCCTGGCCGTCGATAAAGATCCTCAAAAAGGCGCTGGTGCGCTGAACCCGATACTCCAGGCCCCACAACTCGTAACCGAGCCCTTCGACCACGGGACGAATCAGACGCGTCAATTCCAGGGAGTCCTGCCGCACATACACCCCACAAACAAAAAATGGGCCCCAGGGCCCATTCGAGAACACCGCCGTTGCAGTCTTTCTTCGCCCGGCGTCCCTGTCGGGACCGCATGAAACGGACGTTGAAATCCCACCGCGGTTAAGAAAAAGGCCCCAAAAGGGGCCTTTTACGGTACCTGGTAGCGGGGGCAGGATTCGAACCTGCGACCTTCGGGTTATGAGCCCGACGAGCTGCCAGACTGCTCCACCCCGCAACTGAGGCTGTGAATACTACGCATCTTTCCCGAAGACTGCAACCCCTTATTCATGATTTTCCGTCAATCGGCCCCTCCTACTCCGGGATGTCCGACGCGGCATGGGGCACTCGACTACGCTGTATCAGGTGCTTGCGCAAATCATGACGGTAGATGAAGCCGGGGAAGGCAGACACCGCAAACAGGGAGAGGGTAATGGCATAGAACTGCCAGCCCTGCTCGTGGATCGTCCCGGTCATATAATTCTCCAGGGCCCGGCCCAGGGCCAGCGCCATCCCGTACAGCACCCCCCACTCAGCGAACCGCCAACCGGGGACTTTACGCCCCCCGGGAGGGGAAAAGAAAAAGAACACCCTGTCAGTCATCCAGGGAAGATTGGCGGCCAGAATCATGGCGGCCAGGTAAACCCATACGGCAATCTGCAACACGTCCATCAATCAATTCCGGTTTTTGCGTGAGTTCAGTCCCGCGCCGGGCAGGTAAGCCACACAGACTACCGTGCAGCCGTTGTCAGCGCCATCAGCAAACCAGGAAAGATTCCCAGGCCGATAACCAGCAACCCATTGATGGACAACACCACGTTGATACCGGTTCCCTGGGGCAGCGGCGCCGTGTCCGCGGGCTTGTCAAAGTACATGTACTTGACCACCCGCAGGTAATAGAACGCGCCAATCACCGACATGAGCACCGCGAACACCGCCAGCCAGATCAGCTCCACCTGCACCACGGACTGCAGAATTGCCAGCTTGGCGTAGAAGCCCACCGTGGGCGGCACCCCGGCCATGGAAAACATCAGCAGGAGCATGACGAAGGCAAACCAGGGACTGCGATCATTCAGCCCCTTGAAGTCCTCGATGGCGTCTGCCTCGAAACCCTTGCGGGACAGCAAGAGAATCATGCCAAAGCCACCCGCCGAGGTGATGGCATAAACGATCACATAGAACATGGCGGCGGCATAGCCCGCCTCGATGCCCGACATCAGACCCATGACGATGAATCCCACATGGGCGATGGTCGAGTAGGCAAACATCCGTTTGATGTTGGTCTGAGCGATGGCCACCACATTGCCCACGGCCAGGGAAAGTACAGCCAGGATCAGTAACATCCCCTGCCAATCCCCGTGCAAGGGACCCAGACCATCCACCAGCAGGCGCATGGCAATGGCAAACGCCGCGATTTTGGGGGCCGCGCCAATGAACAGGGTCACTGGCGTGGGCGCCCCGTGATAGACGTCGGGTAACCACATGTGGAACGGGACAGCCCCCAGCTTGAAACCCAGCCCCACCACCACGAACGCCAACGCGAACACCAGGGCCACGCTGTGATCTGCCGAACCGGCGGCCGCGGCCACCACACCCTGGGTCACACCGGCAATATCCAGGGTGCCGGTAATACCATAGAGCAGCGACATACCATAGAGCAGCATGCCCGAGGCGATGGAACCCAGAACGAAATACTTCATGGCCGACTCGGAGGCCACGGGGGAGTCACGGTTGAATGCCACCAGGGCGTACAGGCAGAGCGACAGGAGCTCCAGCCCCAGATACAAGGTCAGCAGACTGTGGGCCGAGATCATGATCAACATGCCCAGCACCCCGAATAACCCCAGCACGTAAAACTCGCCCTTATGCAGATCCCGGCTCTGCAGGTAGGGCCTTGAGTAGAGGAACACCGCCGCCGACACCAGCAGGACCATGGACTTGAGCAGATCCGACATGGGGTCGGCCACGAAAGTGTCGCTGAAGGTGAACCGGGTCTCCGGAGACGCCAGGATCACCGTGAGCAAAAAGGTCCCGAGCAGGGTGAACTGAGCCAGGCCGTAGGTGATATCCCGACGCGCCTGGGGGATGAACAGGTCCGCCAACAGGATGGCGCAGGCCATGCCCAGCAGGAACAGTTCGGGGATGACGGGAACGAAATCCGGAATCTCAAAGGTCATATCGGTATCCAGGAACGCTTAGAGCTTGGAGACGGCGATATGCCGCACCAGGTTTTCCACGGTGGCGTCCAGCACGTCCAGCAGCGGTGCCGGCCAGACCCCCAGCAGGAGGACGGCGAAGGCCAGCACGCCGAGGATCCAGAATTCCCGCCGGTTCAGGTCCTGCAATTGAGCCACATGGTCGTTGGCCACCTCACCGTACACCACCCGCTTGATCAGCCACAGGGTATAGGCGGCAGCCAGGATCAAGGTCGTCGCTGCCAGCAGGGCAATCCAGAAGTCCGCGCGGAAGGCCGCCAGGATCACCATGAATTCGCCCACGAAACCAGAGGTACCAGGCAGGCCGGTGTTGGCCATGGCAAACAGCACGAAGAACGCCGCAAACCAGGGCATGGTGTTGGCCACACCGCCGTAGTCGGCGATCTGGCGGCTGTGCATGCGGTCATAGAGCACACCCACACTCAGGAACATGGCCGCCGAGATCAAGCCATGGGAAACCATCTGCACCATGCCACCGCTGATCCCCAGCCCCGCACCCTGCCAGTTGCCGGTGTTGTTGTAGATCATGAAGGCAAGGAAGAAGCCCAGGGTCACGAAACCCATGTGGGCGATGGAGGAGTAGGCAATGAGCTTCTTCATGTCCTTCTGCATCAGCGCCACCAGGCCTACGTAAACCACTGCGATCAGCGACAGGGTGATCATCAGCCAGTCCAGGGCCATGGCCGCATCCGGGGTGATGGGCAGGGAGAAGCGCAGGAAGCCATAGCCGCCGATCTTGAGCATGATGGCGGCCAGGATCACCGAGCCGCCGGTGGGCGCCTCCACGTGGGCATCCGGCAACCAGGTGTGCACCGGGAACATGGGGATCTTCACCGCAAAGGCCAGCAGCATGGCCAGGAAGATCAGTGTCTGGGCGGTCATGCCCAGCGGCGTGTGATGGAAATCCAGGATCGCGAAGCTGCCCGCCTGGGTATACAGGTAGATCAGGGCAATCAGCAGGAACACCGACCCGAAGAAGGTGTAGAGGAAGAACTTCAGGGTGGCGTAGATCCGGTTGGGGCCACCCCAGATGCCGATCACCAGGAACATGGGGATCAGCATGGCCTCGAAGAAGACGTAGAACAGCACCGCATCCATGGCCGAAAACACGCCGTTCATCAGGCCCGCCAGGATGAGGAACGAGGCCATGTACTGGGACACCCGGTACTGGATCACCTCCCACGCCGCCAGCACCACCAGCATCGTGGTGAAGGTGGTCAACAGGATCAGCGGCATGGAAATGCCATCCACACCCAGGTGGTAATGGATGTCGAAGGTACTGATCCAGGGCACCCATTCCACGAACTGCATCTCGTGGGTGGAGCGGTCGAAGAGCACAAACAGCGGCAGGCTCAGCAGGAATGTCAGGACCGCAATCGACAGTGACAGGCGCCGGGATGCCTCCGGCATCCGATCACCCACGAACAAGACGATGAGTCCACCGATAATCGGCGTCCATATCACCAGAGACAAAAGTGGCCAGTCAGCAAACATGTGCTCTTCCCGTTGGAATCCCGCGTTTAACCGTATCGTGGTGCAAGAGGCCCTGATCCTAGAGGGCGAACGCCAGGATCAGCACCAGCAGGCCGATGATCATGGCGAAGGCATAGTGGTACAGGTAACCCGTCTGGCCGAGGCGCAGACGACCCGATACCCAGCCCACCGCGCGGGCACTGCCATTGACGATCACCGTATCGATCAGGAGCGTGTCGCCAAAGCGCCACAGCCATTCCCCCAGACGACGCGCCCCGCCGGCGAACACGGCATCATTGAACTCGTCGAACCCGTATTTGCGATCCAGGATGTTGTAGGCCCAGGGCAGAGTGTCGCGGGCCCTCTGGGCCAGGTCCGGCCGTTTCATGTAAACGAACCAGGCAGTCCCCAGACCCGCCATGGCCAGCCAGAAGGGAGGCATCATGAGGCCATGGACCATGTGCCCCAGGACACCGTGATATCCCTCTCCCAGCATGGCCAGCACATCGCGACTCTCGTCCACATACAGGGCCTCGGCGAAGAAGTCACCAAACAGCAGGGGACCCACGAAGTACCCGGCCAGCACCGACGGGATGGCCAGCAGGATCAAAGGCACGGTGACCACCCAGGGTGATTCCTGAGGCGTACCGCCATGCCCATGTCCATGCCCGTGATCATCCTCATGCCCCCCGTGACCATGATCCATTCCTGACGCCTGCCGGAAACGCTCCTCACCATGGAACACCATGAAGAACATGCGGAAGGTGTAGAGGGCTGTCACGAAGACGCCCGCCAGGATCAGCACGTAAGCCAGGCTGGCGCCCGGAATCGAGGACATATGCACCGCCTCGATAATGCCGTCCTTGGAGAAGAACCCGGAGAACCCCGGGAAGCCGATCAAGGCCAGGGATCCGATCAGGGCGGTGACATAGGTGATCGGCATGTACTTGCGCAATCCCCCCATGCGGCGCATGTCCTGCTCGTGATGCAGGGCCATGATCACCGACCCGGCGGCCAGGAACAGCAAGGCCTTGAAGAAGGCATGTGTTGTCAGATGGAAGATGCCGGCGGCATAGGCCGAAGCCCCCAGGGCCACCGTCATGTAACCCAGTTGGGAGAGCGTGGAATAGGCCACCACCCGCTTGATATCATTCTGGACCAGGCCGATCAGACCCATGAAGAAGGCAGTGATGGCGCCAATGATCAGGATGAAGCTCAGGGCCACCATCGAGTATTCATATAATGGAGACACACGGGCCACCATGAAGATACCCGCGGTCACCATGGTGGCGGCGTGGATCAGGGCCGAGATGGGTGTGGGGCCCTCCATGGAGTCTGGCAGCCATACGTGCAGGGGCACCTGTGCGGATTTGGCCATGGCGCCGATGAACAGGAGAATGCAGGCCACGGTTAGTAGCGACCACTCGCTGCCCGGCAGGATGCTGATGGTGGCATCGGCCATGGTATCGGCCTGGGCGAAGACTTCCATGTAATCCAGGCTGGCGGTATGAAAGACCACGGCACCGATTCCCAGGACAAAGGCGAAGTCGCCCACCCGGTTGACGATGAAGGCCTTCATGTTGGCGTAGATGGCCGAGGGCCGCTTGAACCAGAAGCCGATCAGCAGGTACGAGACCAGGCCCACCGCCTCCCAGCCGAAGAACAGCTGCAGGAAGTTGTTGGCCATCACCAGCATCAGCATGGAGAAGGTGAACAGGGAGATCAGCGCAAAGAAACGCTGGTAACCCGGATCATCCCGCATGTAGCCGATGGTGTACACGTGCACCATCAACGACACGAACGTGACCACCAGCATCATCATGGCGGTGAGATTATCCACCAGGAAACCGATCTCGAAACGGATGCCGTCACTCACCAGCCAGGTGTAAACGGTCTCGTTATGGATCGCCCCTCCGGCCATGGCGTGGTACCAGAAGACCACCAACGAGAGCACGAAGGAGAGGGCCACACCGGCCGTCGTGACACTGTGAGCACCCACGCGTCCTACCTGACGTCCGAAGAGTCCGGCAACGATGGCACCCAACAAGGGCGCCAGCACGATGGCAAGATAGAGCGTCTCCATGTCTTACCCCTTCATCTCGTCCAGATCCTGGACATTGATGGTCTCTCGGTTACGGAACACCAGGACCAGGATGGCCAGCCCGATGGCCGCCTCGGCAGCGGCCACGGTGAGGATGAAGAACACGAACACCTGGCCGGCGAGATCCCCCAGGTAGTGGGAGAAGGCCACGAAATTCATGTTCACCGCCAGGAGCATCAGTTCGATGCACATGAGCAGAATGATCAGGTTTTTCCGGTTCAGGAAGATCCCGGTCACGCTGAGCGCGAACAGAATCGCCCCCAGAACGAGGTAATGCGACAGAGGAATCATGCTTGGTCCCGTTGTTGGCCCTGCGCAGGTCTCTCGACGGTGCCCGCTCGGGTGGTTTTGTTCAGCCCTGACTTCCCGGCTCCGGCGGTGTCACCGAACCGGAGCGCCTTCTACCCTTATTTCTTTTCCGATTCCATTTTCACCATGCGTACCCGGTCTTCACGCCGAATACGGATCTGCCTGGCCGGATCCATGTACCGGCTGTCGGGGCGTCGCCGCAGGGTCAGCACGATGGCAGCGATGATGGCCACCAGCAGGATCACCGCGGCAATCTCGAACGGATAGACATACTCCGTATACAGCAACTGCCCCAGGGCCTCGGTGTTGCTGTAATCGGCGCCGGCCGGGGCCGGTGGTTCCACCTGGAACACCTTGGCGCCCACCACCATGGCCATGACGGCCATCATGCCCACGGCCACCACCAGGCCCACTGGCAGGAGCTTCATGAAGCCCTGGCGGATACGGGACATGTTGATGTCCAGCATCATGACCACGAACAGGAACAGCACCATGACCGCGCCCACGTACACCAGCACCAGGAGGATGCCCAGAAATTCCGCTTCCAACATGATCCAGTGGGCAGCCGTGGCGACAAAGGCGAGCACCAGAAACAGCGCTGAGTGCACCGGGTTGCGCACGGTGATCACCGCCACGGCGGATCCCACCAGGACCACCGAGAAGAAATAGAACAGGAACGCTTCAAAAGTCATGTGATCCGGGGCCTCCTCATCAACGGTAGGGCGCATCGGCCGCCCGGGCCGCGGCGATCTCTTGTTCGTACTTGTCGCCGATGGCCAGGAGCTTGTCCTTGGTCATGATCTGCTCACCCCGGTTTTCAAAGTGATAATGCTGGATGTGAGTCTCCACGATCGAATCCACCGGACAGGCCTCCTCGCAGAACCCGCAATAAATGCACTTGAACAGATCGATGTCGTAACGTGTGGTGCGCCGGGTGCCATCATCACGCGGCTCCGACTCGATGGTAATGGCCAGCGCCGGACACACGGCCTCGCAGAGCTTGCAGGCTATGCAGCGCTCCTCGCCATTGGGATAACGGCGCAGGGCGTGCAGGCCGCGAAACCGGGGCGAGATAGGGGTTGTCTCGTCCGGGTATTGCACCGTGATCTTGCGCTCGAACAGGTGGCGGCCGGTCAATTTCATGCCCAGCAGCAGCTCCCAGAGCAGGAAGGTCTTGAAGAACTGACGAATGGCCGTGCCCATGATGAAAACCTCCTTCACGCGAACCAGGGGCCGATGCCGATGGCCACGGCGGCGCCCGCGACAAACAGCCAGACAATGGTCACGGGAATAAGCACCTTCCAGCCCAGGCGCATGATGTGGTCATAGCGGTACCGGGGGAAGGTGGCGCGGAACCAAAGGAAACAGAACAGGAAGAAGGCCGTCTTCATCAGGAACCAGTGGATGCCACTGTCGAGAAGCCAGCCGAGCACCGGGATGGTGAAGACGGAGTCGGGCAGGATCCCCTCGAACGGCGACAGCCACCCACCCAGGAACAGCAGGGCCGTCAGGGCAGAGATCAGGATCATGTTGGCGTATTCAGCCAGGAAGAACACGGCAAACGCCATGCCCGAGTACTCCACATGGAAGCCCGCAACGATCTCCGACTCCCCTTCCGCCACGTCAAAGGGGGCGCGATTGGTCTCTGCCACACCGGAGATGAAGTACACCAGGAACAGAGGGAACAGAGGCAGCAGGAACCAGTGATAGACGCTGCCCTGCTGAGCCATCACGATCTCCCCCACGTTGAGACTGCCAGCGGCCATGATCACGCCCACCAGGGCAAACCCCATGGCAATCTCGTAGGAGATAATCTGGGCCGCCGAGCGCATGGAACCCAGCAGCGCGTAGCGGGAGTTGGAGGCCCAGCCCGCGATGATGATGCCGTACACTCCCATGGAGGTGAGGGCCAGCAGGAAAAGCAGCCCCGCGTTGATATCCGCCAGCACCATCCCGTTGTCGAAGGGAACCACCGCCCACGCCGCCAGCGCCGGGGCAATCGACAGAACCGGCGCAATCAGGAATAGATAGCGGTTGGCATTGGTGGGGATCACCACTTCCTTGGTGAGCAACTTGAGTGCGTCCGCGATAGGCTGCAGCCAGCCCCGTGGACCGACCCGATTGGGGCCCACCCGCACCTGGATGTAGCCGATGATCTTGCGCTCGGCGAAGGTGGTATAGGCCACCGCCAGCATCAGCGGTGTCAAGATCGCCATGATCTTGAGGTTGATCTGCACGATCAACGGCAACCCTTCCCAGAACTGAATCATGGCTTGCTGCATGCTTGAACCCTGATCGTCAAACCTTGTGGAATTCCACCGGCCCGTGGGACGGCCCCAGGCCGCTGGTGACACTGACGCCCGCAGGCAGCCAGGCACACCCCTCGGGGATGCTCTCATCGATCACCAGCGACAGGCGGGCGGTCAGCTTGCCCTGGCGCACCACCACCTCGGTGGCGTCGGCCAGATCCAGGCTGCGCGCCTGGGCGGCATTGATCCGCGCCGCATCAGCATCGCCGGCGTCTGGCGTGGCCTGCAGCGGCAGCGAGCGGCGCACCAGCGAATCCACGTCATATAGCCCCACGGATGACACCCGCTGCAGACCGGCCGCCTTGGGTGGTACCGGCAGCTTGCTGCCATCATGCTGAACCCGGGTGTCAAAATCGTTCACACCGGCCTCGGCCAGACGCGCCTTGACCTCATCGCGAACCTGTTCGGACGACAGATACTCAAAGCCGGCCAGATCGCTCATGTTGCCCAACACCCGCAGCACCTTCCAGGCGGGGCGTGCCTCACCCGGAGGCGTGGCCGCCCCCTTCACACTCTGCCAGCGACCCTCGGCATTCACGTAGGTACCGGCGGTCTCGGCAAAGGTGGATATGGGCAGGAGCACATGGGCCACCTTGCGCAAGGACTCCCCGGCAAAGGGCGTCAGGGCCACCACGAAGTCGGCCTGCTCCAGGGCCTGCATCGCCTGGGCGGGATCGGCGCAGTCCAGATCGGGCTCCACGTTCAGCAGAACGCACCCCTTGGGCGAGCCGGACAGCCACTCACCCGCCGACTGGCCGGCCGTGTCCAGGGACGCGCCCCCGGGCCCCCGATGGGGCACGGCGCCGACCAGCCAGGCACCCGAGGCGTTGCCACCCTCGGAGAGATACCCCAGGGTGGCCCCGGTCAGGTCGGCGATGACGCCTGCCAGGGCGCGCAGGAGCGAGAACTGGGGGTGATGCTGAGCCTGGATGCCCAGCAGGATGCGGGCACCCCCCTCCCCTGCCAGCTTTTCGGCCATGGTGCGGGCCTCATCGGTGACCTGGGCCGCCTTGAGCAGGTCCGCGAACCCGCGCGGGGTGCTGCCACCCGCCTTTTCCAGAGCCGCGGCGGCCACCGCCGCCAGCGTCATCACCATGCCCTGGGGATCGACCACCACCTGAGGGGCCACCGGGAAATGGAACGGGAAGTCGCGGGAATGGATGGCCATGATGGCCGCGCCCGCCAGCGCCGCCTTACGCAGACGATGCGCCGCCATGGGCTGATCCTTACGAATGTTGCTCCCCACCAGAAGACAGGCAGACACCTGCTCCAGGGACTCCAGACTCCCTCCCAGATAGGGGAATAGCGGGGCGCGTTCCTGATCCGAGAAGTCGGATTGGCGCAGGCGGTGATCCAGATGATGGATCCCCAGGCCACGCAGCCATTGCTGCGCCAGATAGAGTTCCTCCAGGCTGGCCTGGGGGGAAAGCAAGGCCCCGCAGGCTTCGGCGGGCTGGGCCCGCAATCCTTCCACCACCCGGGTCAGGGCGGTCTCCCAATCGGTGGGTACCCATTCACCCTTCTGGCGGATCATCGGTTGGGTCAGGCGATCCTCGACGGACAGCCCGGTATAACTGAAGCGGTCCCGGTCAGAGATCCAGGTTTCATTGACGCCATCATTGCGCCGGGGCACAACGCGCATGGCCTGCCCGTTGTAGGTGTGCAGATAGAGATTCGACCCCACGCAGTCATGGGGGGCCACGGTGGCGTGCTGCATCAATTCCCAGGCCCGGTAGGTGAAACGCGAGGGCTTGGCAGTGAGGGCGCCCACCGGGCACAGATCGATCACGTTACCCGACAGTTCGGAGGCCACCGTCTTGGCCACGAAGGTGCCGATTTCCATGTTCTCGCCGCGGCCCGTGGCGCCCAGTTCGCGCATGCCGGCGATCTCTTCGCCAAAGCGCACGCAGCGGGTGCAATGGATGCAGCGGGTCATCTCCGTGGCGATCAGCGGGCCGATGTCCTGGTCCTTGACCGCCCGCTTGGGTTCGCTGTAGCGGGAGATATCCTCCCCAAAGCCCATGGATACGTCCTGCAACTCGCACTCCCCGCCCTGGTCACAGACCGGGCAGTCCAGGGGATGATTGATCAGCAAAAACTCCATGGTGGCCTTCTGTGCGGCCAGGGCCTTGGGCGAGCGCGTGTAGACCTTCATGCCCTCGGCCACCGGCGTGGCGCAGGCGGGCATGGGCTTGGGCGCCCGCTCCACCTCCACCAGGCACATGCGGCAGTTGGCGGCCACGGACAGCTTGTCGTGATAACAGAACCGGGGGATATGGATCCCCGCCGCGTCTGTCGCACGGATCAGCATGCTCCCCTTTTCCGCCTTCAAGGGGATACCGTTGACCTCGAAATTGACCAGATCCTCACTCATGCTTCGCTTCCCGTTGCACCGAACGCCATGGGTCAGGCCGCGTCTGCCACCAGACTACGGCCATGCTCGATGTAGTGTTGGAACTCGTGCCTGAAGTGCTTGACGAAACTGCGCACCGGCATGGCGGCAGCGTCCCCCAGGGCACAGATGGTGCGACCCTCGATCTTGGCGGCCACGTCGTCCAGACGTTCCAGATCTTCCATGCGACCCTGCCCCTCAACGATCCGGGTCAGTACACGATACAACCACCCGGTGCCTTCCCGGCAGGGCGTGCACTGGCCGCAGGACTCGGCGAAGTAGAACCGCGAGATCCGTTGCAGCGCCTTGACCATGTCGGTGGTCTCGTCCATCACGATGACGGCCCCGGATCCAAGCATGGAGCCCGCCTTGACGATGGCGTCGTAATCCATGTTGGTCTTGAGCATGATATCTCCGGGCACCACGGGCACCGAAGAGCCACCCGGGATCACGGCCTTGAGCTTGCGCCCCTTCCAGACGCCACCGGCCATCTCCAGCAATTCGCTGAAGGGCGTGCCCAGGGGCACCTCGAAATTGCCGGGCTTTTCCACATGACCGGATACCGAGAACAGCTTCTCGCCCCCGGATCGCTCGACCCCCATGTCGGCAAACCACTGCCCACCCTCGCGGAGGATGATCGGCACCGAGGCCAGGGTCTCGGTATTGTTGATGGTGGTGGGACGACCGTAGAGCCCGAAGTTGGCCGGGAACGGCGGCTTGAAGCGCGGCATTCCCTTCTTGCCTTCCAGCGACTCCAGCAGCGCGGTTTCCTCGCCGCAGATATAGGCACCGGCCCCCAGCGTGGGATACAGGTCGAAATCGATACCGGAGCCCTGGATGTTCCTGCCCAGCCAGCCGTTGTCGTAGGCCTCCTTCACGGCCTGAGCGAAACGCTGATAGGGCTCATCCATGAATTCGCCGCGCAGATAGTTGTAGCCCACTGTGGCGCCAATGGCGAAGCCGGCAATGGCCATGCCCTCCACCACCGCATGCGGGTTGTAGCGCAGGATATCGCGGTCCTTGCAGGTCCCCGGTTCGGATTCATCGGAGTTGCAGACCACATATTTTTGTCCCGGCGCCGTGCGGGGCATGAAGCTCCACTTGAGGCCCGCGGGGAAACCAGCCCCCCCCCGCCCACGCAGGTTGGAGGCCTTCACCTCCTCGATCACGGCCTCCTGGGACAACTCACCCTTGAGGATCTTTCCCAGGGCCTGGTAGCCCCCCACCTTGAGGTAGTTCTCATAGGTCCAGGGCTCGTCATAACCCCGCGTGTTGAAACAAATACGATTCGC
This sequence comes from Ectothiorhodospira sp. 9100, assembly GCF_022227565.1. Taxonomy (NCBI): domain Bacteria; kingdom Pseudomonadati; phylum Pseudomonadota; class Gammaproteobacteria; order Chromatiales; family Ectothiorhodospiraceae; genus Ectothiorhodospira; species Ectothiorhodospira sp. 9100. The sequence goes on along the minus strand of NZ_JAJNAN010000003.1, from coordinate 67,097 downwards.
CATGGCCGCCTCAGTCCAGCTTGTCGAGAATCTCATCCACCTTCTCGGGGGTGAGATGCTCGTGATAGACGTGATCCACCTGCATCATGGGAGCGCCACAACAGCCGGCCAGGCACTCCTCCTCTCGCTTGAGGAAGAAACGACCATCCGGGGTCGATTCACCCAGGCCCACGCCCAGTTTCTGCTCCAGGTGTTCCAGGATCTTGTCCCCACCGCGCAGCATGCAGGAGATGTTGGTGCACACGGAAATGCTGTGCTTACCCACTGGCTCCAGTTCGAACATGGAGTAAAAACTCCCCACCTCATACACGGCGATCTCGGACATGCCGATATAGTCGGCCACCGCATCCATCATCTGTGTGGAGAGGTGACCCTGCTCGTGCTGGACCGCCCGCAGTGCGCCCAACACAGCGGATTGGCGCTGATCCTCCGGATAACGGGCAAGCCAGTCGTCGATCTCATGGCGGACATGCTCGCTGAGCAGGTCGGACTTACGTTGGGTCGGGTTGGCTGACATCAGCGGTCGATCTCCCCAAAAACGATATCCAGGCTGCCGATCAGGGTGACTACGTCGGCCAGCATGTGCCCTCGGGACATTTCATCCAGGGCCGAGAGGTGCACGTAGCCCGGCGGACGCACCTTCACCCGATAGGGCTTGTTGGCCCCATCGGAAATCATGTAAACACCAAACTCGCCCTTGGGATGTTCCACGGCCGCGTAGGACTCGCCTGCCGGCACGCAGTACCCCTCGGTGAACAGCTTGAAGTGATGAATCAGGGATTCCATGTCCGCCTTCATCTCTTCCCGGGGCGGGGCCATGATCTTGCGATCATCCAGGCGCACCGGGCCGGGGTTGTTCTTCAGCCACTCCACGCACTGACGGATGATCCGGTTGGATTGGCGCATCTCTTCCATGCGCACCAGATAGCGATCATAGGAATCGCCGTTCACACCCACCGGGATGTCGAAGTCCAGGCGATCGTAGGCGGCATAGGGTTGTTTCTTGCGCAGATCCCATTCCACACCGGAACCGCGCAGCATCGGCCCGGTAAAGCCCAGTTGCAGCGCTCGCTCCGGACCGACCACGCCGATGCCTACCGTGCGCTGCCGCCAGATACGGTTTTCGGTCAGCAAGGTCTCGTATTCATCCACCTTGGTGGGAAAGCGCTCGGTGAAGGATTCGATGAAATCCAGCAGTGAGCCCTGGCGATCCTGGTTAAGCACCGCCACATCCGCCTTGCTCTTCCAGCGGGAAGGCTGATACTGGGCCATGGTGCCGGGCAGATCCCGGGCCACGCCGCCGGGTCTGTAGTAAGTGGCGTGCATGCGCGATCCGCTCACCGCCTCGTAGCAGTCGATCAAATCCTCCCGCTCACGGAAACAGTAAAGGAACATGGTCATGGCACCCACGTCCAGGGCATGGGTGCCCAGCCACAGAAGGTGATTGAGGATGCGGGTGATCTCGTCGAACATCACCCGGATGTATTGGGCGCGCAGCGGGGGTTCGATGCCCAGCAGACGTTCGATGGCCAGGCAATAGCCGTGCTCATTGCACATCATGGACATGTAATCGAGCCGGTCCATGTAACCGATACTCTGGTTGTAGGGCTTGCTCTCGGCCAGCTTCTCCGTCCCGCGATGCAGCAAACCAATATGCGGATCGGCGCGTTGCACCACCTCGCCATCCATCTCCAGCACCAGGCGCAGCACGCCGTGGGCCGCCGGATGCTGGGGACCGAAGTTCAGGGTATAGTTGCGAATCTCAGGCATCGGCGGATGTCTCCTCGGCCGAGTCATCCAGATAACGGTGGTCGTTGCGGATGACCCGGGGCACCAGCACGCGGGGCTCGATGGTCACCGGCTGATAGATCACGCGCTGCTGTTCCGGGTCGTAACGCATTTCCACATGCCCCACCAATGGGAAGTCCTTGCGGAAGGGATGGCCCACAAAACCGTAGTCGGTGAGAATCCGACGTAAATCCGGGTGACCCTCGAAGATGATCCCGTAGAGGTCGAAGGCCTCACGCTCGAACCAGTTGGCGGAGGACCAGATCTCCACCACCGAGGGCACCGAGGGAAACTCGTCCTCGGGACAGAAGCAGCGCACCCGCAATCGGTGGTTATGGGAAATGGAAAGCAGGTGATAGACCGCGGCGAAACGCGGACCCTGGTGCTGTCCGGCATCCGGGGCTTCGTCGAAGGTGAAGCGACCAAAGGTGGCCTCTTCCACACCGCGGCTGAAACCCTCACTGCTGGACGTCTCCGTGGCCCACTCGGTCACACCATAGGCCATGTAGTCCACCCCGCAGACATCGACGAGCATCTCGAAGCGCAGCTCGGGATCGTCCCGTAGCATGCGCGCCAGAGGGTGCCAATCGCCTGGTGCCACCTGCAGCGTGATTTCACCACACTCCTGGGTGAGACCCTGCAGCCGGCCCTTGAATTTTTTCTCCAGGCACGCGGCCAGTCTGTCGAGTTTCTCGCTCATCATGAGATCCTGGCTGGAGACCGCCCGTCAGCGGGCGATGGTGTGAGTGCGACGGATCTTGTTCTGCAGTTGCAGGATTCCGTACAGCAGCGCTTCGGCAGTGGGTGGGCACCCGGGGACATAGATATCCACCGGAACAATGCGATCGCAGCCACGCACCACGGCGTAGGAGTAGTGATAGTAACCGCCACCATTGGCACACGACCCCATGGAAATGACCCATCGGGGTTCCGGCATCTGGTCATAGACCTTGCGCAGCGCGGGGGCCATCTTGTTGACCAGCGTCCCCGCAACAATCATGACATCCGATTGCCTGGGACTGGGACGGAACATCACGCCCATGCGGTCCATGTCATAACGTGCCGCACCGGTGTGCATCATCTCGATGGCGCAACAGGCCAGACCGAAGGTCATGGGCCACAGGGAACCCGTGCGGGCCCAGTTGATCAGTTTGTCGGCAGAGGTGGTGACAAAGCCTTTTTCAAGGACGCCTTCTATTCCCATTCCAGGGCCCCCTTCTTCCACTCGTAAATGAACCCGATCACCAGGATACCCAGGAACATGGCCATGGCGAGAAGCCCGAACAATCCTATGGAATCCAGGGAGACGGCCCAGGGAAAGAGAAACGCGATTTCCAGATCGAAGATAATAAAGAGGATGGCCACCAGGTAGAACCTGATGTCAAACTTGATGCGGGAGTCCTCAAAGGCCTCGAAACCGCATTCGTAAGGGGAACCCTTGGCGGCGTCAGGGCGATGGGGCCCCACTGCCATGCCCAGAGCGAGAGGAATCACCCCAACGAGCACGCCGATGCCGATGAATACCAGTATAGGCAGGTAGTTTTCGAGCATGTTCCTCTCCTCCCACCCCATGGCGATGCATGCGGCAGGCCTCGGTGACGCTATGTGTGCATGCGTTGGCACGCATGCCACTTAGTTTTTAGTTATCTGGGCCGCTGGAAAGTGCCCTGAATTCCTCAAAGCCCGGGGGAGTCTATGGCACCCGTTATAAGGGTGTCAAGCATTAGAATAAACTAATTCATTGATACTGCTGGATTTTTTTGTGCAGCGCCGCAAGAAATGGCCAGAACGGCTGCGTCGCTCGAAAAAGAATGGTGCAGATGGCCGGACTCGAACCGGCACGGCTTTCGCCACCGCCCCCTCAAGACGGCGTGTCTACCAATTCCACCACATCTGCACGATGCATCACGAACGCGGGGCCTTTGAGTTCCCGCTTCACCCAAGGCAACACGATGCCGCCATGGGTGACTCCTCCTCCCAACTCCTCTGGGCAGGCCTGTAGGTGGCCTGCCTGGGTGGCGTCCCTCTTAGTTGGGGACGTCCACCGGACCGGTATCCTGCCCGGAATCATCATCTTCCGGAGGCATGGTGGCCGGCTGCTCAACACGCTGGGGTGTCGTATCGATCAGATCGATGACGCTCGGGGCCTCTGGTCGGTTGGCCACCATGTAGGTGAGCACCAGACTGCTGATGATGAACCCCGTGGCGGTCAGTGCCGTGGCACGAGTGAGCAGATTGGCTGACCCCCGGGCCCCGAAAACGGTAGCCGAAGCGCCGCTGCCAAAGGCCGCTCCCGCATCGGCTCCCTTGCCGTGCTGCAAGAGCACCAGCACGATCAAACCGATGGACAAGACTACCTGAACTACCAATAGAATGCTATACAGCATGGTTTATCCTGCTTGACTGGCGGCCTTGCAGATCGCAAGGAAGTCAGCCGCCTTGAGTGAGGCGCCGCCGATCAGGCCACCATCGATATCCGCTTGGTTGAACAACTCGGCCGCGTTGTCGGCTTTAACGCTGCCTCCATAGAGAATTTGCACACCTGCCGCCACCGCGGCGTCATGCTCAGCCAGACGCCCTCGGACGAAGGCGTGCACGGCCTGGGCCTGATCCGGCGTGGCGGTGCGCCCGGTACCAATCGCCCAGACGGGCTCATAGGCGACCACCGCGTCACGAAACGCCCCGATGCCCTCCAACTCCAGCACGGCATCCAACTGACGGGCCACCACCGCTTCGGTGACGTCCCGTTCGCGCTCATCCAGCAACTCGCCAACGCACAGGATGGGCCTCAGCCCATGACGGCGCGCCGCCGCGAACTTGCGGGCCGTGAAGGCGTCATCCTCACCATAGAGGGTACGCCGCTCGGAATGGCCCACGATCACGTACTGGCAATCCAGATCTTTGAGCATAGCCCCGGACACCTCACCGGTGTGGGCACCCTCATCCTGATCCGAGAGATCCTGGGCACCCAGAGCAATCCCTGGCCCCACCAGACCGGCCACCTGCTCCAGGTAGACGAACGGCGGACAGACTGCCACCTCGACCGAATCGAGATGACCCACCTGGGCCACCACATCCTGCATCAGGGCCTGGTTCATCGACCGTGAACCATTCATCTTCCAGTTACCAGCCACCAGGGGTCTACGCATGGATCATCTCCGTGAATTGGACACCCACCCGGCCGAACACAGAGGATACCTCACTCCCTGAAGGAAGCGATCCTTCCACTGTCATCCCCGGATCATGAAGCGGGGAATCCTACCTGCGCGCGGCCGATAAATCAATTTCAGGATGCGCGCTCGGCGGCCTGGCGAACACGATCCGCCAGATCCTGCGCCAGACGTCCCACCAGGGCCATGTCGTATCCTTCCACCATCACCCTCACTAGCGGCTCGGTGCCCGACGGCCTGAGCAGCACACGACCGCGGCCGGAGAGGGTGGATTCCGCATCCCGGACCGCCTCGCAGACCGCTTGTGTCTCCAGCAGGCCATGCGGGCGGGCATTGGGATTGACGGACACGTTCACCAGGGTCTGAGGATATTTTTCCATACCCCGCTGCAGTTCGGACAGGGGTCGCCCGGTGGCACCCATCACTTCAAGGATCTGCAGTGCCGAAATGATTCCATCGCCGGTACAGGTACGGTCCAGGCAAATGAGGTGCCCGGAAGACTCCCCCCCCAGCAGCCAGCCTTCGTGATGCAGAGCCTCCATCACGTAGCGGTCACCCACAGCCACCCGCCTGAAGGGAATGCCGGCCGAGTCCATGGCCTGCTCCAGGCCCAGGTTGCTCATCAGGGTGCCCACCACCCCACCATGCAGGATGCCATCCCGGTGGCGCGCCAGGGCAATGATACACAAGGCCTGATCCCCATCCACCACATCACCACGCTCGTCCACCAGGATGAGGCGGTCTCCGTCACCATCCAGGGCAATCCCCAGATCGGCCTTGTGGGACAATACGGCGGCCTGCAACTCGCGAGGATGCAGTGCCCCGCAGCCTTCGTTGATGTTGAAGCCATCGGGCCGGACCCCGACCGGAATCACCTCGGCGCCAAGTTCTTCAAACACATGGGGCGCCACGCCGTAGGTTGCCCCGTTGGCGCAATCCACGACGATCCGCAGGCCGTGAAAATGGGTGCCGGTGGGAATGGTGCTCTTGCAGAATTCGATATAGCGCCCGGCAGCATCCACCACCCGCTCCACCTTGCCCAGATCCGCGGAATCCACCGTCTCCATGGGCTGCTCCAGGGTGGCCTCAATGGCCAGTTCCACCGAATCCGGAAGCTTGTTGCCGTTGGTGGAGAAGAACTTGAATCCGTTGTCATAGTAGGGGTTATGCGAGGCACTGATGACGATGCCCGCAGAAGCCCGGAAGGTACGGGCAAGATAAGCCACTGCAGGGGTCGGCATGGGCCCCAACAAGCGGATATCCACTCCAGCCGCCGACAGCCCGGCCTCCAGGGCCGATTCAAACATGTATCCGGACACACGGGTATCCTTGCCAATCAGTACCAGCCCTTCGCCGTCGGGCGCCAGCACCCGCCCCGCCGCCCAGCCCAGGCGCAGCGCAAAGTCCGGAGTCATCGGGTAACGCCCTACCCGTCCGCGAATGCCGTCAGTGCCAAAATACTGCCTTTCCTGAGTCATGTATCCAAGCCTGTCCTGATCAAGAGCTAGTGGGGGTGCGGTGGGGCCAGGCAACGCGCCTGCCCGACATTCAGAGGGTGAACGGCGGCCCGGCGGCCCTGAGCACACGCAGGGCGTCCCTGGTGGCAGCCACATCATGCACGCGAAGGATGGAGGCCCCACGCTGCGCGGCGAGCAGGGCCGCGGCCACGCTGCCCTGGATCCGCTCTGCCACCGGCCGTTCACCACCCAGCATCCGGTCGATCATGGTCTTGCGAGACATCCCCACCAACAGCGGCAAGCCCTCCACAGCCAGCTCCGGGAAACGTCTCAACAGGGTGAGATTGTGCTCCAGGTTCTTGCCAAAGCCAAAACCCGGATCCAGCAGCAGTCTCGCCGCAGGAATGCCGGCGGCGCGACAGGCCATCACGCGCTCCGCCAGAAAATCGCGCACCTCGGCCACCACATCCTGATACTGCGGATTCACCTGCATGCTGCGGGGCTGACCCTGCATGTGCATCAGGCAAACGGGCACCCCACACCGGGCGGCCATCTCCAGGGCGCCCGGATCCTGCAGGGCGCGCACATCGTTGATCAGGGTGGCGCCTGCCGCGCAGGCCGCCCGCATCACTTCGGCCTTGCTGGTATCCACGGAGATCGGCACCGGCAGTCGCGGCGCCAGGACCTCGATGATGGGCACCACCCGGGTCAGCTCCTCCTCGACAGGAACAGCACCCGCACCGGGTCGAGTGGACTCGCCCCCCACATCGATGAAATCCGCCCCCGCCTCCACCATGGCGAGCGCATGCTCGATGGCCTGGGCCGGATGGAGGTGGGCGCCCCCATCGGAGAAGGAGTCCGGGGTGACGTTGAGGATGCCCATGATACGGGGCTCGGTGAAATCGACGCTGTACTGACCAAACTGCATGACGAAACCCTGGCGGGGAAAGTCAGGGATCATAACCGGGCACGGGCCCTCATGGCCATGCCGGCGCCCAGACACAGCGAAGCCGCCCAGAACATAAGGGCGGCTTCGCTCTCTTGCGGAGCCAACGGGCCGCCAGAAGGCGGCCCAGCGACTCAGGTCTGGCTGGCGGGACCGCCAATCATGCCCTTGCCTTCCTTGTCCTTGCCCTGATCGTCGCCCTGAGCACTGGCATCACCATCACCGGAACCTGGCTCATCCCCGCCGGTCCAGCCGTCCGGGTCCCGGGGTTCACGACCTTCCATGATGTCGTTGATCTGCTCCACATCGATGGTCTCGTATTTCATGAGCGCCTGCGACATGGTGTGCAGTTTTTCCAGGTGTTCCTCCAGGATGCTCTTGGCCCGCTCGTAGCTGGTATCGATCACCCGGCGAATCTCCTCATCGATGGCGTGCGCCGTCTCGTCGGACATCTGCTTGTGCTGCGTGACCTGCCGCCCCAGGAAGACCTCGCCTTCTTCCTCACCATAGGACAACGGACCCAGGCGATCCGACAACCCCCATTTGGTCACCATGTTGCGGGCAATGGAGGTCGCCCGCTCGATGTCGTTGGAGGCCCCGGTAGTCACCTTGTCCGGCCCGAAGATGATTTCCTCCGCGATCCGGCCGCCGAACAGGGAACAGATCTGGCTTTCCAGTCGCGTCTTGCTGTGACTGTAGCGGTCTTCATCGGGCAGGAACATGGTGACACCCAGGGCCCGGCCGCGGGGGATGATGCTCACCTTGTAGACCGGATCGTGTTCCGGCACCAGGCGACCCACGATGGCATGACCCGCTTCATGATAGGCCGTGAGCTTCTTCTCGTCCTCACTCATGACCATGGACTTGCGCTCGGCGCCCATCATGATCTTGTCCTTGGCCCGCTCGAAGTCGATCATCTCCACGAGGCGCTTGTTGGCCCGCGCGGCGAACAGGGCAGCCTCGTTGACCAGGTTGGCCAGGTCGGCTCCCGAGAAGCCGGGGGTGCCACGGGCGATGAGGTCGGCCCGGACATTGTCATCCACCGGCACCTTGCGCATGTGCACCTTGAGGATCTGCTCTCGACCCCGCACATCCGGCAGGGGCACCACCACCTGGCGGTCAAAACGACCGGGTCGCAGCAATGCCGGGTCGAGCACATCGGGGCGGTTGGTGGCAGCAATGACGATGATGCCCTCCGTCCCCTCGAAACCATCCATTTCCACCAGGAGCTGGTTCAGTGTTTGTTCGCGCTCATCATGGCCACCGCCCATGCCAGCGCCACGCTGGCGACCCACGGCATCGATCTCGTCGATGAAGATGATGCAGGGCGCATGCTTCTTGGCCTGCTCGAACATGTCACGCACTCGCGAGGCGCCCACGCCCACGAACATCTCCACGAAGTCCGAGCCGGAGATGCTGAAGAAGGGCACCTTGGCTTCACCGGCGATGGCCTTGGCCAGCAGGGTCTTACCGGTACCGGGAGAGCCCACCATGAGCACACCGCGGGGGATCTTGCCGCCCAGCTTCTGGAACTTGCTGGGATCGCGCAGGAAGTCCACCAGCTCGCTGACCTCTTCCTTGGCCTCGTCACAGCCGGCAACATCGGTGAAGGTGATCTTCACCTGGTCCTCGCTCATCATGCGCGCCTTGCTCTTGCCGAAGGACATGGCACCGCGACCGCCGGCACCACCCTGCATCTGCCGCATGAAGTAGATCCAGACACCGATCAGCAACAGGAACGGGAACCAACTGATGAGGATATCCGTCAACAACGACCGCTCGGCGGGCTCTTCGACGCGGATCTCCACATTGCTGTTGAGCAGGTCGCCGATCAGGCCCGGATCATTCGGGGTATGGGTGCGGAATTGCTCCCCATTGATGGTGCGCCCCTCAATGGTCTTGTCCTCGATAAAGACACTATCGATGCGTCCGGCCTTCACCTCGCTGATGAATTCCGAATAGGACCAGGCCTGGGCTTCCTGCTGCTGCGGTGTGAAGTTATTGAACACCGACATCAGCACGATTGCGATAACCGCCCAGATAATCAGGTTTTTTACCAGCTCGTTCAAGGGTCTACCTCGACTATTCCGTGGTGTACTGTTGGTTTTACAGACCTTACACCAGTTTGCGGCCCCTGGCCAACGCATACACCTCGCGGGAACGGGCTCGGGAGGCCTGAGGTTTGCGGATCTGCACCTTGTTGAATTGCCCGCGCAGGGTCCTCACGTACGCGTCGAACCCTTCGCCATGGAAGATTTTGACCAGGAAATCCCCACCAGGTTTCAATACGCGCCCGGCAGTATCCAGTGCCAGCTCTGCCAGGTACATGGCACGTGGCTGATCGACGGCGTCCACTCCACTGATATTGGGGGCCATATCGGAAAGCACAAGGTCAACGGGCTCATCTCCCATCTCGGCGCCCATGGCAGCCAGGATGGTATCGAGCACCTCGTCCTCGCGAAAATCGCCCTGCACAAAGGTCACCCCCTCCAGGGGTGCCATTTCCAGGATGTCCGAGGCAATCACGCAGCCCTTGCGACCCACCAAGCCCGCAGCATACTGACTCCATCCTCCGGGCGCCGATCCCAGATCCAGCACCCGCATCCCCGACCGGATCAATCGATCCCGCTCCTGGATCTCCTGGAGCTTGTATACGGCGCGACAGCGCCAACCCTCTTCCTGGGCCTGCTGCACATAGGGGTCGCTAAAATGTTCCTTGAGCCAGCGCTGGCTGCTTTTGCTGCGGGACATGATTGGCAGAATCTGTGAGTGGGAATGACGGTTCAGGATACCCTAATGGGTTACGCCTCGGGGGATAGCTACTTGAGAGTTGAGGTGAGAGCCCTCAAACTGCGCGGCCTGTTCATCCTAGTCGGAACCCTGTAGCCACCATGCCCACCCCACAGCAGATCAAACACCTCCGCGCCCTGGCCCACGACAAGAAACCCGTGGTCAGCCTCGGCCGGCACGGCCTGACCGATGCCGTGCTGGAAGAACTCGACATCGCCCTGAACCATCATGAACTGATCAAGGTCAAGGTGGGCGTGGGCGATCGGGAACTGAGGGATCAGGTGGTAACGCAGATGTGCGAGCGCAGCGGTGCCGCGCTGGTGCAGCGGATCGGCAACATCGCCACGCTGTTTCGGCGCAATCCGGAGAAACCGGTGGTGAAACTGCCCTGATTCTCAGGCACCCATAGAATGAGGGGGAAGGATCGGCGTCGCGCCTACCTCCCCCTCATCCCTGGCCCTTCTCCCCGCGGGGGAGAAGGGAGCAAAAAAGGGGGGGGGTGTCCCCGCTTTGAAGCCCCTCTCCCCCGTGGGGAGAGGGGTTGGGGTGAGGGGGCGCTCACACATACCGGACGGCGACGATCTCGTAGTGCTTTTCCCCCGCCGGGGCATTGAAGGTGATCTCGTCACCCTCCTCCTTACCGATCAGGGCGCGGGCAATGGGTGAATTCACGGAGATTCGGCCCGCCTTGATATCCGCCTCATCGTCCCCGACGATCTGGTATTTGACCTCCTGATCCGTATCCAGATCCAGCAGTTCCACCGTGGCACCAAAGACCACCTTGCCACCCGCGTTCAGCGTGGTCACATCGATGATCTGGGCATTGGAAAGCTTGCCCTCCAGTTCCTTGATGCGCCCCTCGATGAACCCCTGCTGCTCCCGGGCGGCATGATACTCGGCATTCTCCTTGAGATCGCCGTGCGCCCGAGCTTCGGAAATGGCGGCGATCACCCGGGGGCGATCCTCGCTCTTGAGCTTTTGCAGCTCTGCCTTGAGCAGTTCGGCCCCGCGGACCGTCAGCGGCGTCTTGCTCATGCCAGGTTCTCCTTATGCATGTCCTGCAGGCAGTACACATTCTCACTGTCCAGGAAGGACAAGGCCTCAACGGTGGCAAAGGCACCCGCCAGCGTGGTGGTGTAGCTCACCTTGTGTTGCAGCGCCTCGCGGCGAATCGTGTAGGAATCGGCAATGGCCTGCCTGCCCTCGGTGGTATTGATGATCAGACTGATCTCGTCGTTCTTGATCATGTCGACGATATGCGGCCGCCCTTCAGTTACCTTATTGATGCGCTTGCAGGCGATGCCGGCGTCCTCGAGAACCTGCGCCGTCCCCCGGGTGGCGATCAACTCGAAGCCCTTGTCGGCCAATTGACGCACCACATCGGCAATACCGTCCTTGTCAGCATCGCGCACGCTGATGAAGGCCTTGCCTGATGTGGGCAGGGTCACACCCGCGCCCAGCTGACTCTTGGCGAAGGCCTCGGGGAAGCTACGACCCACACCCATCACCTCACCAGTGGACTTCATTTCGGGGCCCAGGATGGGGTCCACGCCAGGGAACTTGATGAACGGGAACACCGCCTCCTTCACGGAGAAATACTTGGGCCGGATCACATCGGTCACGCCCTGTTCAGCCAGGCTACGACCCGCCATGCAGCGCGCGGCGATCTTGGCCAGGGGCATGCCGATGGCCTTGGAGACGAAGGGCACGGTGCGTGAGGCCCGCGGATTCACCTCCAGCACGAAGATCTTGTTGCCGCCCTGAACGGCGAACTGGGTGTTCATCAGCCCCACCACATTCAGGCCCACGGCCATCTTGCGCACCTGCTCGGCAATCTCGTCCTGCAACTCCATGCTCAGGCTGTACGGGGGCAAGGAGCAGGCGGAATCACCGGAGTGCACGCCGGCCTGTTCGATATGCTGCATGATGCCGCCGATGACCACTTCCTTGCCGTCGCTGATGGCGTCCACGTCCACCTCGACGGCATCATCCAGGAAGCGGTCCAGCAGCACCGGGGCATCATTGGACACCTGCACAGCATCGCGCATGTAGCGGCGCAGGTCAGTCTCGTTGTAGACAATCTCCATGGCCCGACCGCCCAGCACATACGAGGGGCGCACCACCACCGGGAAGCCGATGGCCTCGGCGTGGCGCACAGCCTCTTCCACGCTGCGGGCGGTGCGGTTGGGCGGCTGAATCAGATCCAGTTCATTGATCAGGTTCTGGAAACGCTCCCGGTCCTCGGCCAGGTCGATGGAGTCCGGAGTGGTGCCGATCACGGGCGCGCCGGCGGCCTCCAGATCCCGGGCCAGCTTCAGCGGGGTCTGGCCACCGAACTGGATGATGATCCCCTTGGGCTGCTCCAGATGCACGATCTCCAGCACATCCTCCAGGGTGAGGGGCTCGAAGAACAGGCGGTCGGAGGTATCGTAATCAGTGGACACGGTCTCCGGGTTGCAATTGACCATGATGGTCTCATAGCCATCCTCACGCATGGCCAGGGCCGCGTGCACACAGCAATAGTCGAACTCGATACCCTGGCCGATGCGGTTGGGGCCGCCCCCGAGCACCATGATCTTTTCCCGACCCGAGGGCTCGGCCTCGCATTCCTCCTCGTAGGTGGAATACATGTAGGCCGTGGTGGAGGCAAACTCGGCGGCACAGGTATCCACCCGCTTGTAGACCGGATGGACCTTGAGGCCGTGGCGGTACTCACGCACGGTGCGCTCGGTCTCGTTCAGCAGGGTGGCCAGACGGCGGTCAGAGAAGCCGTACTGCTTGAGGCGGAACATCTCCAGGGCATCGACGCTCTTGAGCGAGCGATCCTTGAGGGACTGCTCGATCGCCACCAGTTCCTGGATCTGCTCCAGGAACCAGGGGTCGATCCAGGTCATCTCCACCAACTGTTCCACGCTGTAGCCCAAACGGAAGGCGTCGGCGGCATACCAGATCCGTTCCGGGCCGGGATCGGCCAGGCGGGCGCGCACCTGAGCGTCAGCGTCCTCGCTACCCAGGTCCACCTTGCCATTGAGGCCATCGTTGCCCGTCTCCAGGCTGCGCAGCGCCTTCTGGAAGGACTCCTGAAAAGTCCGACCGATGGCCATGGCCTCACCCACCGACTTCATCTGCGTGGTCAGCCTGGCCTCGGCACTGGGGAATTTCTCGAAGGTGAACCGCGGGATCTTGGTGACCACGTAGTCGATGGAGGGCTCAAACGACGCCGGCGTGACACCACCGGTGATCTCGTTGCGCAACTCATCCAGGGTAAAGCCCACGGCCAGTTTGGCCGCCACCTTGGCGATGGGGAAACCCGTGGCCTTGGAGGCCAGGGCCGAGGAGCGGGATACCCGGGGGTTCATCTCGATGACCACCAGGCGGCCATTTTCCGGGTTCACGGCAAACTGCACGTTGGACCCACCGGTTTCCACACCGATCTTGCGCAGCACCGCCACGGAGGCGTCGCGCATGATCTGGTATTCCTTGTCGGTGAGGGTCTGGGCCGGCGCCACGGTGATGGAGTCACCGGTATGCACCCCCATGGGGTCCAGGTTTTCGATGGAGCAGATGATGATGCAGTTGTCCGCCTTGTCGCGGACCACCTCCATCTCGAACTCCTTCCACCCCAGAACGGACTCCTCCACCTGCACCTCGTTCACCGGAGAGAGATCCAGGCCGCGCTTGACGATGTCTTCGTATTCCTCGCGGTTGTAGGCGATGCCGCCACCGCTGCCCCCCATGGTGAACGAGGGCCGAATGATGATGGGATAGCCGATCTGGGGCTGAACCCTCTGGGCCTCCTCCCAACTGTTGACCATGTGGGCCACCGGACTGTCCAGCCCGATCTCGCTCATGGCCTCGCGGAAGCGTTGCCGGTCCTCGGCCATGTCGATGGCATCCTCGGAAGCCCCGATGAGTTTGACCCCATGCTTGTCCAGTACGCCATGTTTGGCCAGGTCCAGGGCACAGTTCAGGGCCGTCTGCCCCCCCATGGTGGGCAGGACCGCATCCGGCTTCTCGCGGGCAATGATGCGCGACACGGTCTTCCATTCCACCGGCTCGATGTACACCGCATCGGCCATCTCCGGGTCCGTCATGATGGTGGCCGGGTTGGAGTTCACCAGGATCACCCGGTAGCCCTCCTCGCGCAGGGCCTTGCAGGCCTGGGCACCGGAATAGTCGAACTCGCAGGCCTGGCCGATGACGATGGGGCCGGCACCGAGGATCAGGATGCTCTTCAGATCGGTTCTCTTGGGCATGGAATGTCTTACCGTGGGCAACGCGGCGCGCCAGGCGCGCCGGTGGGCGAATGGGGTCTGGCGGAGCCGGAGACCACCGGCGTCCTCAGGACGCGCGGGATCTCATCATGTCAATGAACCGGTCGAATTCCGGGGCCACGTCGGTGGGCCCCGGCGAGGCCTCCGGGTGTCCCTGAAAACTGCGTGCCGGACGATCGGTAAGCTCAATACCCTGCAGGGTGCCATCGAACAGGGAGCGGTGCGTGGGTCGCACGTTGTCCGGCAGGTTGGCATCGTCCAGGGCAAAACCGTGGTTCTGGCTGGAGATCATCACCCGTTGGCTGTCCAGATCCTGGACCGGATGATTGGCGCCATGGTGGCCGAATTTCATCTTCAGGGAGCGAGCGCCCGTGGCCAATCCCAGCAGCTGATGGCCCAGGCAGATGCCGAAGACAGGGACCTCCTTGTGGTCCAGCACCTCCCGGATGGCCGCAATGGCGTAATCGCACGGCTCCGGGTCACCGGGACCGTTGGAAAGCAGCACGCCATCAGGCTTGAGAGCCAGCACTTCGGCTGCCGGGGTCCTGGCGGGCACCACGGTGATGCGGCACCCGCGATCCACCAGCATGCGCAGAATGTTGCGCTTGGTACCAAAATCATAGGCCACCACGTGGTAGGGCTGATCCTCGGGGGCCTTGCGATGTCCCTCTCCCAGCACCCAGGTACCCTCGTCCCAGGTGTAGCTCTCCTGGGTGGTGACTTCCTTGGCCAGATCCATGCCCTTGAGCCCGGCAAAGCCCCGGGCAGCCTCGATGGCCTTCTGCGCATCCACCGCACCCGCCATGATGCATCCGTTCTGGGCACCCTTTTCACGCAGCAGACGGGTCAGACGCCGGGTATCCACGCCACTGATGGCCACGACACCGTGACGGGCCAGGTAATCCGGCAGACTCTCTGTGGCCCGCCAATTGGACATACGCGCAGGCACATGGCGCACGATCAACCCGGCTGCCTGGGGCGCGGCGGATTCCTCGTCCTCCGGGTTGACCCCGGTGTTGCCGATGTGCGGATAGGTGAGCGTGACCAACTGACGCGAATAGGAAGGATCGGTGAGGATCTCCTGATAGCCGGTCATGGCGGTGTTGAACACCACCTCGCCCACGGTGAGACCTTCAGCACCCACGGCATAACCGTGAAAGAGGCTGCCATCTTCCAATGCCAACAAGGCGGGTGTGGTTTTCAAGCTGACCTCCGACACGCATACAGACGGGGCGGGACGAGACCAGCCCGACCAGCCCGGATGGGATTAGACAGAAACGTAAGGATGACGAAATAGTAGCGGATCCGGCCTGGGGGTGTCCAATGCCACCCCGCGGCGCCAGGCCCTGACATCAGCGCAGACCCAGCACGTCCTGCATGTCGTAAAGCCCGGCCGGGCGCCCCGCCAGCCAAGTGGCGGCACGGGCAGCCCCCTTGGCGAAGGTCATGCGGCTGGAGGCCTTGTGGGTGATCTCCACCCGCTCCCCCAGGCCGGCAAACATGACCGTATGCTCGCCGACGATATCACCGGCTCGAATGGTCTCGAAGCCGATGGTTTGACAATCCCGCTCCCCGGTGACGCCTTCACGACCATAGACGGCGCAGTCCTTGAGATCACGCCCCAGGGCCGAGGCCACCACCTCCCCCATGCGCAGGGCCGTGCCGGAGGGGGCGTCCACCTTGTGGCGGTGATGGGCCTCCACCACTTCCACATCCACCTCATCCCCCAGCACCCGGGCGGCCATGTCCAGCAATTGCAGGCACAGGTTGACGCCCACGCTCATGTTGGGCGCGAAGACCACCGGGATGTCCCGGGCCGCCTCGCTGATCCGCGCCTTCTGCTCATCGGTGAAGCCGGTGGTACCAATGATGATCCCCCGTCCTGCCTGACGGCAGATCTCCAGATGGGCCAGGGTGCCTTCTGGCCGCGTGAAGTCGATGAGCAGGTCGAAATCTTCGGTCAGTGCAGCCAGATCCGACGCCAGGGCCACCCCCAGGCGCCCCTGACCCGCCAGTTCTCCGGCATCGCTCCCCAGCAGGCTGCTCTCAGGCTGTTCCGTGGCCACGGTCAGTTCCAGACCCGGCGCCTGGCCCACGGCCTCGATCAGGGTCCGGCCCATGCGACCACCGGCACCGACGATGGCGATACGTGCAGGGGTCATGACTTTCTCCAGAATTTCAGATCTTCAAAAAAGCCCTTCACGCCATCCAGCCAGCCCTCGTGTTGCGGGCTATGGCGCTCGCCGCCGGCCTTCATGCTGACCTCGAACTGCTGCAGCAGTTCCTTCTGCTCCTTGGTGAGATTGATGGGGGTTTCCAGCTTCACGCTGCAGATCATGTCGCCCTCGGCGCCGCCATGCACCGAACGCACCCCCTTGCCCCGCAGCCGGAACAGCCGCCCGGTCTGAGTTTCCGGTGGAACCTTCAGGGCGACCCGACCCTTGAGGGTGGGGATCTCCAGTTCGCCACCCAGGGTGGCGGTGGCAAAGCTGATGGGCACCTCGCAGTACAAGTCGCTGCCCTTACGGGTAAATATCTGGTGGGGCTTCACATGCACCTGCACATAAAGATCCCCGGACGGGCCGCCATTGATACCGGCCTCGCCCTCACCCGACAGGCGGATGCGGTCGCCACTGTCCACGCCGGGTGGCACGGTCACCGTCAGCGTGCGGCGCTCTTCCACACGACCCTGTCCACGACAGGTACCACAGGGCTTGGGAATGATCTTGCCGGTCCCCCGGCAACGGGGGCAGGTCTGCTGCACGGAGAAAAACCCCTGCTGCATGCGGACGCGGCCCATGCCGCCGCAGGTGTCACAGGTCTCCGGCGTGGTGCCGGGCGCGGCGCCACTGCCATTGCAGGCCTGACAGGTGGACAGGGTGGGCACGCGAATCTTCACGTCCGTACCGAACACCGCCTCCTCGAGGGTCATCTCCAGGTTGTACTGGAGATCGGATCCGCGGAAGGCGCCACTGCCACCACCGCCCCGGGCGCTGGTACCAAAGATATCGCCAAAGATGTCCTCGAAGATATCGCTGAAGCTGCCACCACCAGCCCCACCGCCACCTCCGCCACCTCCGCCACCGCGGACCCCATCCACGCCGGCGTGACCGAACTGGTCATAGGCAGCCCGCTTGCGGGCATCGGAGAGCACCTCGTAGGCCTCACGGGCCTCCTTGAAACGGTCCTCCGCCTGCTTGTCACCGGGATTGCGATCCGGGTGATATTTCATGGCCATCCGCCGGAAGGCCTTTTTGAGCGCGTCCTCGCTGGCGTTCTTCGCCACCCCCAGGACTTCGTAATAGTCGCGTTTTGCCATGATTACCGTGGGTCACTCAGAAACGGTAAAGCCCGCAGGCCGCCTTCCTCCCCGGGTGGAGACAAAGATGGCCAGCGGACCTTGATTGCCTGACACGGGACCGCCAAAGCGGCGGCCCCCTGCGCGGGTTTACTTCTTCTTGTCGTCCACTTCCTCGAACTCGGCGTCCACCACGTCATCCTGGGCGGACTGCTGTCCCTGGCCACCGGATGGCTCACCGGCACCGCCGGTGGCACCCTCAGCGCCCCCCTGGCCGGCCTGCTGAGCATACATGCGTTCAGCCAGTTTACCGGAGACCTCGGTCAACTTCTGCGTCTTGGCCTCGATATCCTCCTTGTTATCGCCCTTCATGGCCTCACGCAGCTCACCCAGGGCCGATTCGATACTGCTCTTCTCATCGGCCTCTACCTGCTCACCCATGTCGGAGAGGGTCTTCTCCACCGAGTGGATCAGGTTGTCGGCCTGGTTGCGCACGCCCACCAGTTCGTGGAAGCGCTTGTCCTCCTCGGCGTGGGCCTCTGCATCCTTGACCATCTTGTCAATCTCATCCTCACTCAGACCGGAAGAGGCCTTGATGACGATGGACTGCTCGCGGCCGGTGGCCTTGTCCTTGGCGGACACGTTGAGGATGCCGTTGGCATCGATGTCGAAGGTGACCTCGATCTGCGGCACACCGCGCGGCGCAGGCGGGATGTCCGTGAGATCGAAGCGTCCCAGGGACTTGTTGGCGCCAGCCTGCTCACGCTCACCCTGCAACACGTGCACGGTGACCGCTGTCTGGTTGTCCTCGGCGGTGGAAAACACCTGATTCGCCTTGGTGGGGATGGTGGTGTTCTTCTCGATGAGCTTGGTCATCACCCCGCCCAGGGTTTCGATGCCCAGGGACAATGGCGTCACGTCCAGCAGCAGCACGTCCTTGACGTCGCCACCCAGCACGCCCCCCTGGATGGCGGCGCCCACGGCCACGGCCTCGTCCGGGTTCACATCGCGACGCGGCTCCTTACCGAAGAAGTCCTTCACCGCCTCCTGGACCTTGGGCATGCGGGTCTGACCGCCCACGAGGATGACATCATCCACTTCGGATACCGACAGACCGGCATCCTTCAGCGCCACCTTGCAGGGCTCGATGGTGCGCTTGATGAGTTCTTCCACCAGGGATTCCATCTTCGCCCGGGACACCTTGATGTTGAGGTGCTTGGGCCCGGTGTTGTCCGCCGTGATATAGGGCAGGTTCACGTCGGTCTGCTGGCTGGAGGACAATTCGATCTTGGCCTTCTCGGCGGCTTCCTTGAGACGCTGCATGGCCAGCGGGTCGCCCTTGAGATCGATACCCTGCTCCTTCTTGAACTCGGAGGCCAGGTAATCGATCAGGCGGGTATCAAAGTCCTCACCGCCCAGGAAGGTGTCACCGTTGGTGGCCAGCACCTCGAACTGATGCTCACCGTCCACCTCGGCAATCTCGATAATGGAGATGTCAAAGGTGCCACCGCCCAGGTCGTACACGGCCACCTTGCTATCACCGCGACTCTTGTCCAGGCCATAGGCCAGGGCCGCCGCAGTGGGCTCATTGATGATGCGCTTCACTTCCAGACCGGCGATCTTGCCCGCATCCTTGGTGGCCTGGCGCTGGGAATCGTTGAAGTAGGCCGGCACCGTGATCACCGCCTCGGTGACCGGCTCGCCCAGATAGTCCTCGGCGGTCTTCTTCATCTTCTGCAGCACGCGTGCGGAGATCTCGGGCGGGGCCATCTTCTTGCCGCGCACTTCCACCCAGGCGTCATTGTTGTCCGCCTTCATGATCTTGTAGGGCACCATGTTGATGTCCTTTTGCACCTCGGGCTCCTCGAAACGCCGCCCGATCAGACGCTTGACCGCAAACAGGGTGTTGGTGGGGTTGGTCACCGCCTGGCGCTTGGCGGATTGTCCCACCAGCACCTCGCCGTCTTCGGCGAAGGCCACAATGGAGGGTGTGGTGCGCCCACCTTCAGAATTCTCAATGACCTTGGCTTTTCCACCTTCCATCAAGGCGACGCAGGAATTGGTGGTTCCCAGGTCGATACCAATTGTTTTACCCATGGTGATTCTCCAGATTTCAAATGACTTTCAAGACGGTATTCGTCAGGACTACCCGGAAGGTGGGGGCACTCCCGGGCTTTTCAACCCCTGACGCTTTCATTGTGCGATGGCTTCATTACCCGGCATTCGGATCCTGCGACGCGGGTGGCTCCGAGGCCGGGGCCCGGCTGACGATCACCATGGCGGGGCGCAGCAAACGGTCATTGAGGATGTAGCCTTTCTGCATCACCGTGATCACCGTATTGGGTTCCAGCTCGGCGTTCTCCTGCATGGACATGGCCTGATGCTGCTCCGGGTCGAAGCGCTCACCCTCGGGATTCAATTCCTGAACCCCGTGCTTGGACATGGCCTGCACGAGCATCTTCAAGGTCAACTCGGTGCCCTCGCGGATCTTGTTCACATCCGCCTCGCCCTGGGCCGCGTCCAGCCCCATTTCCAGGCTGTCGCGCACCGGCAGCAGTTCGCCAGCGAACTTCTCCAGGGCGTACTTGTGGGCCTGCTCCACATCGCGCTTCATGCGCTTGCGCAGGTTTTCCAGCTCCGCCTGGCTGCGCACCAGTTTGTCCCAGTACTCCCGGGCTTCGTTCTGGGATTCTTCCAACTGCTTGAGCAGCGTGGCTGGATTGAATTCCGTCTGCTGTTCCTGCGTGGGCGCAGTGTCCTCGGCGGCCTGCGCATCTTCTTTGTGTTCGTCGTTCGCCATGAAAACTCCGCTCGGCTATTACGTGACTGGTGTGTTGCCACCAATGTGGGATTCAATTCCGGGAATTCAAGGCCGCGCCCAATAACTTCGCGGTGATGTCCACCACCGGAATGATGCGCTCGTAGGCCATGCGGGTGGGACCGATCACGCCCAGCACCCCCACCACCTGCCCCCCCACGTTGTAGGGGGCCGTGACCACACTGCAGTCATCCAGCACCTTGTGGCCCGACTCCTGGCCAATGAAGATCTGCACTCCCTGGGCGCTGATACAGGTATCCAGCAGGGTGAGCAGGTCCCGTTTCTCGGTGAAGGCCTCGAACAGGCTGCGCAGCTTGTCCACGCTGGACAGTTCGGCGTAGTCCATCAGGTGAATCTGCCCCGTGAACACCACCTGGTCATCCTGTTCCTGGTCGCTGAAGACCTGCTCACCCAGCTCGATGGCGGCCAGCATCATCGTGTTCATGTGTTCACGCACCGCCTTCATCTCCCGCAGCACCTGCTCGCGGGCCTGGCGCAGATCCAGTCCCGCCAGATGTTCATTGAGATAGTTGGCCATCTGCTGCAACTCGCTGTGGGAATATTCCCGGTCCAGCTGCAGGATGCGGTTTTGCACCTCGTTCTTGTTCATCACCAGAATGGCAAGCACCTGGCGACCGGACAGCTTGAGAAACTCGATCTGCATGAGGGCAGCATGATCCCGCCGTGGCACCCGCACCATGCCGGCCATCTGCGTCACGGCGGAGAGCAGGTCCGAGGCGGACTCCACCAGCGATTTGGTGTCCAGCTCCGGATTCAGACGCTCCTTGAGGATGCGCACCTCATGACTATCCAGAGGCTTGACCTCCAGGAGAGAATCCACGAACAAGCGATATCCCTGGGCCGTGGGCACGCGACCGGCCGAGGTGTGCGGCGAACTGACCAGCCCCATTTCCTCCAGATCCGACATCACGTTGCGAATCGAGGCAGGACTCAGGTCCAGACCCGCAGTGCGCGCCAGGGTGCGCGACCCCACCGGCTGACCTTCGCGGACATAGCTCTCCACCAACGCCCGCAGCAGGCGGCGGGCGCGATCATTGAGAAGCTGCGAATTCGAAGTGTGGGACGTCTTCATGGGCCACCTTGGCACTCATCAGGGTAGAGTGCCAGGTCCGCATGTTACTCCTGCGCCCCCTGCTGTCAAGAAACCCCCGGCCCCCACTATTGATCGCGCATGGACCTGGGCCCATACCCTCCCGGCAGGATTTCCACCATAATCCGGCCATGAACCAGCATTTTCAAACCATTGGCATCATTGCCAAGACCGGCGACCAGCCACTCGCCGACATCCTCGATGCCCTGGTGTCACATCTTCGGCATCATCAGCGACATATCCTGCTCGACAGCAGCGCCATTCCCTGGCTGAGCGACACCGTTGGCTGCGAAACGGCCTCCCGGGAACAGATTGCTGCCCGTGCCGACCTGGCCATCATCGCCGGGGGAGATGGCACCTTTCTGGCAGCGGCCCGCACCCTGGTGGACACCGGCGTGCCCCTACTGGGCATCAACGCGGGGCGACTGGGCTTTTTGGTGGACGTCTCTCCCCACGAGATGCTGGGCCGACTGGACGAGATCCTCTCGGGGCTCTACGTGGAGGATGACCGTCACATGCTCACTGCCCGCGTCATGCGTGGCGATCAGGTGGTGGCGGAAGGGGACGCCCTGAATGACGTGGTGATGCATATCCGCGACGTGGTACGCATGATCGAATTCGACACCTGGATCAATGGACGCTTCGTGAATACCCAGCGGGCCGACGGCATGGTGGTGGCCACCCCCACCGGTTCCACCGCCTATGCACTTTCCGGAGGCGGCCCCATCCTTTCCCCTTGCCTGGAAGCCGTGGTGCTGGTCCCCATCTGCCCCCACGGCCTGAGCAACCGCCCCCTGGTGGTGCCGGCCGGCGCCCGCATCGAGATCGCCGTCAACGAGCACAGCCGCACCCGAGCCCAGGCCGCCCTGGATGGTCAGGACACCATCGACATGGAACCGCTGGACCGTATCATCATCGAGAGCAAACCGCGCAAGCTGCACCTGATCCACCCCACCGGTTACGACTATCTGCAGATCCTTCGGGTGAAGCTGGGCTGGGGTGAGCAACCCTGAGCCGGGTGCGCGGCACTACTGTATGTGATTACAATAGGACGAACCTGACAGCGGACACCCGAGGCCATGCTCACCCACATCCATATCCGTGACTTCGCCATCGTTGATGAACTCTCGCTGGACCTGTGCGATGGCATGACCGCCCTCACTGGCGAGACCGGTGCCGGTAAATCCATCCTGGTGGATGCCCTGGGCCTTGTCCTGGGGGACCGGGCCGACAGCGGCACGGTGCGACACGGGGCGCAGCGCGCCGAAGTGAGCGTCCAGATCGAGATCGGCAACGAGGCGGCAGCTTCCGCCTGGTTGGAGGAACAGGGCATGGAAAGCGGTGAATGCCTGCTGCGCCGGGTGGTCAACCGCGACGGCAAGAGCCGGGCCTGGATCAATGGCAGCCCCGCCACCCTGCAATCCCTCAAGACCCTGGGCGAGATGCTGGTGGATATCCACGGCCAGCACGCCCATCAGTCACTGCTGCGCAAGGAGGTGCAAAGACGCATCCTGGATGAATACGCCGACCATCCCAAGCGGCTGGCGGCCATGCGCCAGCACCACGCCCAGTGGCAAAAGCTGGCCCGGCGCCTGGCCGATCTGAGCGAGGACAGCCAGGCCCGGGATTCCCGCCGGGACCTGCTGCGGTTTCAGGTGGATGAACTTGAGGCACTGGCACTGGGCCCGGACGAATGGTCACAACTGGAGGAGGAACATGGCCGACTGGCGCATGCCGGGAAACTCATGGAATTGGCGGAATCCGCCTACCAGGCCCTGTATGAGCGCGATGGCAGCGCCGAGTCCCTCATCGGACACTTTACCGGAGAACTGGAACAGGGCCAGACACTGGACGCCCGCCTGGACGAACCCCGCGACCTGCTGGCCACCGCCCACATCCAGATCCGCGAAGCGGCAGACTGGCTCCGTCGCTATGCCGACGGCCTGGAGATGGACCCGGCGCGCCTGGAATTCGTGGAATCGCGCATGGCGGCCATCCAGGATCTCGCCCGCAAACACCGGGTGGAACCGCAGGCGCTTCCCCTGGTGCTGGAACAGATGCAGGCCGAATTGACCGATCTGGAAGAAGGGATGGGCAACCTGGATGAGTTGCGTCAGGCGGTCGATCAGGCCCTGGCGGAGTGCCGCAAGGTGGCCCAGGCCCTGCACCAGTCCCGTCGCAAGGCCGCCGACCGGCTTTCTCGTGCGGTCACTGAGGCGATGCAGGGTCTGGGGATGGAGGGCGGATGTTTCCAGTGCCATGTGGAGACACAGACCAAGGCCGAGCCCACCGCGCAGGGGACCGATCAGGTCAGCTTCCAGGTCAGTGCCAATCCCGGCCAGCCGGTTCAGCCCCTGGCCCGGGTGGCTTCCGGGGGAGAGCTTTCACGCATCAGTCTGGCCATCCAGATGATTGCTGCCCGCGCCCTACCCACGGCCACCCTCATCTTCGATGAGGTGGATACCGGCATCGGTGGCGCGGTGGCCGAGGTGGTGGGTCGGCAGTTGCGGGCCCTGGGGGAATACCGTCAGGTGCTGTGCGTGACCCACCTGCCCCAGGTGGCGGCACAGGCCCATCATCACCTGCAGGTCAGCAAGCACAAGGGCCGGGATCACACCGCAACGCACATCCAGCCCCTGGTGGACGACAACCGCATCAGGGAACTGGCCCGCATGCTCGGCGGCGTGGAGATCACCGATCAGACCCTGGCCCACGCAGCAGAGATGGTCGACCGGGTGGGGCCAACGAAACCGTCGTCCCATCCCTGATGCGCCCTACTCGTCTTCCCCGTCCTTGTCGCAGGGGCACGGGCTCTGGCTGCATTCACCATAAATGATCAGGGCGTGATCCTTGATGGTATAGCCCAGACGGTCGGCAATGGCCCGCTGGCGCTCCTCAATGATGGGATCCACGAATTCATCCACGCGCCCACATTTAACGCAGACGATGTGGTCATGATGACGACCACGCTCAAGTTCAAACACCGCCTGATTGCCTTCAAAGTGATGGCGAGTCACCAGA
Organism: Ectothiorhodospira sp. 9100; assembly: GCF_022227565.1. Taxonomy (NCBI): domain Bacteria; kingdom Pseudomonadati; phylum Pseudomonadota; class Gammaproteobacteria; order Chromatiales; family Ectothiorhodospiraceae; genus Ectothiorhodospira; species Ectothiorhodospira sp. 9100. The sequence continues at coordinate 42,424 of NZ_JAJNAN010000003.1, read as the reverse complement.
CCGGCGGCCTCGAACTGGGTCAACACCCGGTACACGGTGGCCAGACCGATTTCCTCCCCGGCCTCCAGCAATTCCCGGTAGATGGCCTCCGCGCTCATGTGGTGATCTTCCTCCTTCTCCAGGATCTGCAGGATCTTGACCCTGGGCAACGTCACCTTGAGTCCGGCCTTTTTGAGGTTTTGGGTTTCCACGGGGGATTCTCCATGCGGGGCTACACCCTGGCTTGGTGTAGAATTCCGCGCTGTATGGTGTTCGGGACGGGACCCATCTTGCAATTCACGGCTTACTGGAAGCAATCATGGCAAGACTGATTCTCTATTCTATCCTCATCGCCGGCCTGCTGCAGGGTTGCGGCGGCGGGCTGTTCTCGGTTTTCGAGCCGGACGTGCAACAGGGCAATGCCCTCAACGAAGATCAGGTGGAACAACTCCAGGAGGGCATGACGCCACGCCAGGTGCGCTTCCTGCTGGGGGAACCCGTGCTCAAGGATCCCTTCCAGGGGGACCGGCGTTGGGACTACGTCTATTACCTCAACCCCGGGGATGGCCCTGTGGAACGCCGACGCCTGACAGTGTTCTTTGAACAGGGGCAAGTGAGCCAGATCAGCGATACCGGCATCTACCCATGATGCTGAAGCGGGCCGCTACTTGGCGGCCCGCTGCTTGCGTACGGCCTTGGGGTCGGCGATCAGTGGCCGATAGATTTCCACCCGGTCCCGGTCCCGCAGGGGCGCATTGAGCTTGGCCAGCTTGCCGTACACCCCCACCTTGTTGCTGGACAGGTCGATCTCCGGACACTGCTCCAGAATGCCTGATTCCCGAATGGCCTCTTCCACCGTGGCCTCTTTCGGCAGGGAGACCTCCAGCACCACCTGCTTCTCCGGCCGGGCATAGGCCACTTCCACGCGCAGACCCGATGCATTGTCAGCGGGCACCGTAGACCTCCCGAGCACGTTTCACAAAAGAATCCACCAGGCTGTTGGCCACCTGGTGGAACACCGGCCCGATCACGGTACTCATGATGCGGTTGGAGAACTCGAACTCCAGGTCCAGAGAGACCCGCGTGGCCCCCTCACTCAGGGCATCAAACCGCCAGAACCCCTCCAGGTGACGGAAGGGACCGTCCACCAGGCGCATTTCGATCATCTTGTTTCGCTGCAGACGATTGCGCGTGGTGAACGATTTGCGCACCGCCCCCTTGGCCAACTCGATGGACGCCTTGATCTCGTCCTCATCGGCTGAGAGCACCGCCGAGGAACGGCACCCGGGCAGGAAGGCCGGATACGCCTTGACGTCGTTCACCAGGTCGAACATCTCCTGAGGCGTGTGCGGCACGATGGCCTGACGACTGATGGAAGGCATGAGACTCCTCTGGCATTAGATAAGATTGACCGCTTTGAGGAACACCAGCAGGATACCGATGGGCGCCGCGAAGCGCAGCAAATAATACCACGCCCCAAAAATCACCCGGGAGCTGATGCCCAATTCATCCTCCACCGAGCGCCGGGTCATGCGCCAGCCCACGAACAGGGCGATCAGCAATCCTCCCAGGGGCAGCAGGATGTTCATGGTCAGGTATTCCAGGATCTCGAACAGCGTGCCACCAATGTAGATCATCTCCCCACCCCAGGAGACATGGAAGCCGATACCGGCGGACCACAGGTTGAAGGATAACAACGTCCCGACCCCCAGCAGCCAGGCCACGGCGCCGACGATCACCGCTGCCACCGGGCGGTCAATATCCCGGTTTTCCGAGAGCCAGGCCACCGCCGGTTCCATCAGGGAAATGGACGAGGTCCAGGCAGCCATCACCAGCAGCACGAAGAACAGGGTGCCGAAAAAGATGCCGAAGGGCATCTCCGCGAAGGCCAGGGGCAAAGTCATGAAGATCAGACCCGGCCCCGCATCGGCGGCCAGGCCACTGGCGAAGACGATGGGGAAGATGGCCAGGCCGGCCAGCAACGCGACCGCTGTGTCGGCAGCCACCACAGCGGTCGATGTCCGGGCAATGGAGGCCCGGGAACTCAGGTAGGAGCCGTAGATCATGATGGCTCCCATACCCAGGCTCAAGGTAAAGAATGACTGCCCCATGGCCAGCAGGATGGTATCCCCGGTCACCTTGCTGAAATCGGGCTGGAACAGGAAGCGCAGGGCCTCACCAAAGTGGCCCAGGGTGTAGGCATAGCCCACCATGACCAGCAATAAGACGAAGAGGGCCGGCATCAGGAGTTTCACCGCCTGCTCAAGGCCTGAACGCACCCCCCTGGCCACCACCAGCACATTCATTGCCATGAAAATGGTGTGCCAGGCCAGAAGACGCTCCGGATCGGCCACCAGGCCATCAAACAAGGCCTTTACGCCGTCCGTATCCAGCCCGGAGAAGGCGCCGCCCGCGGCACGAAACACATAAGACAGCGACCATCCGGCGATGACGCTGTAGAAGGACAGGATCATGAAACCAGCCGCCACGCCCAGCCAACCTACCATGCCCCAGAAACGACTCAATCCTTCTTCCCGCGCCAGGGTGGTCATGGTGTTGATGGGGCTTTGCCGACCCCTCCGCCCCAGGGCGATCTCCGCGACCATGATGGGCAGCCCGATGGCCAGAATGCATGCCAGGTAGATGAGCACAAAGGCCGCGCCGCCATTGTCCCCGGCAATGTACGGAAACCGCCAGATATTCCCCAGCCCCACTGCCGAGCCGGTGGCCGCCAGCACGAAGACCAGCTTGGACGACCACTGCCCGTGTATCGAGGTTTCTCTTCTCATTGTTGATCCTCCGGATTTGAGGCTCATTTTGATGAAATTCGGCTCTGGCCTCAACGTCTCACCCCGAGGAGGGCCCCCTCGTTTATAATCGCCCGCATGAGCAAGAAACAAAAAAACCAGGGGGGCGGCAGTACCATCGCCCTGAACAAGAAGGCCAGACACGACTATTTCATCGAGGATCGCCTGGAGGCGGGCCTGGTGCTTGAGGGCTGGGAGGTCAAGAGCATGCGTGCCGGACGGGCGCAGCTCAGTGAGAGCTACGTCCTGATCAAGCGCGGCGAGGCCTGGCTGTTCGGGGCCCATATCAGCCCACTCACCACGGCCTCCACCCACATCAACCCGGACCCGTCCCGCACCCGGAAGCTGCTGTTGCACGGCGCAGAACTGAGCAAGCTCATCGGTCTGGTGGAACGCCGTGGTTACACGGTCGTGCCGCTGGCCCTGTATTGGAAACGGGGTCGGGCAAAGCTGGAGATCGGCCTGGCCAAGGGCAAGAAGGCCCACGACAAGCGGGCCGTGGAAAAGGAGCGGGACTGGCAGCGGGAGAAGGCGCGGGTACTCAAGACCGGCTGAAGGCTTACCAGCGCGCTTCAACCCCCAGCTTGTCCAGCACGCGCTGGTGGGCCTCGAGCTCCTGTTCGCTGGCCCGCGGCACCGCGAGCCGGGGCCGGTCGGCGGACAGGCGGCGGATGGCCGCTTCGACAGGTCCCGTTGAAGTCGCCTCTTCCGACTCTCCCCCTAACAACAGGGTTTTCTGCCCGCCGGTCATGGCCAGGTAGACATCCGCCAGTATGCGGGCATCCAGCAGGGCCCCGTGGAGTTCGCGACCGGAATTATCGATCTGGTAACGCTTGCACAGGGCATCCAGGCTGTTGCGCTGGCCCGGGTGCATCTTCCTGGCCATCACCAGGGAGTCAGTGACCGTACAGTAATCCTCCACGCACCCCCGGTCTTTCCCCAGCAGCTTCAACTCGTGGTTGATGAACCCTACGTCGAAGGGGGCGTTGTGGATGATCAGTTCGGCGCCACGGATGAAGTCGAGGAAGTCTTCCACCACATCGGCGAAGCGAGGCTTGTCGGCCAGAAACGCATTGCTGATGCCATGGACCTCCTCGGCACCCGCATCCACCTCCCGATCCGGCTGCAGATACTGGTGATAGTGCTGCCGGGTCAGGCGGCGCTTGACCATCTCCACGCAACCGATCTCGATGATTCGGTGCCCCTGAGCCGGCTCCAGGCCGGTGGTTTCGGTGTCGAGGACGATCTGGCGTGCGGGGGTATCGTTCTGCATGGGTCTCTCGGTCAGGCTTGTACGGCGCGATGCCGCGTGCTTTACGGGCGCCGGTTCACCCGGCCAGCGCACCCGCCTTCATCTCGTCAATGGCCTGATTGGCCAATGTATCGGCCAACTCGTTTTCAGGGTGACCGGTGTGACCACGCACCCAGTGCCAGCTCACCTGATGCAACGCGCCGGCGGCATCCAGACGTTGCCAGAGATCCTGATTCTTCACCGGCTGGCCACCGGCCGTGCGCCACTGGCGTTTTTTCCAGTTGGGCATCCACTGGTTGACGCCGTTCTTCACATACTGTGAATCGGTGGTCAGGGCGACCTGGCAGGGGCGTTTGAGGGTTTCCAGGGCCTGGATGGCGGCCATCAACTCCATGCGGTTATTGGTGGTCATTGCCTCCGACCCCTTGAGATGCTTTTCCTTCCCCTTGAAGCGCAACACGGCCCCCCACCCCCCGGGACCGGGATTGCCTCGACAGGCGCCGTCGGTATAGATCTCCACCACTTCACTCACGATCACGTCTCCTGCACAAGGGTTTTGCCACACCACCGGGGACCATCCCCCGCACGGCACGCCAGCGGGGACGCATCGGGGTCATGGTGGACACCCGCTTGCGAGCCAGAATGACATAGGCGCCCCCAAGATAAGGCAGATTGCGCCCCCCCAGACCCTGGACAATGCTCAGCCGCTCCTTCAGCCCGGTGCCACCCGCGGGCGGCGTGAACCCCGCATAGGCCCGGGCAAGCACCTCGAATCCCAGCAAAGACAACCATTCCCGCGTGCGTCCGGTACTGTAACAGGGCCGGGCCCAGGGTGTGCTGCCACGACGACCGGGGAGCATCTCCCAGAGGCCCACCGGGCTCAGGGGGTTGAAGCCCACGATGATCACATTCCCCTCCGGCAACAGGGTACGCTCGACTTCCCGCATCACCTGGTGCGGGTCCTCACTCAGTTCAAGGGTGTGCATCAGCACCACCAGGTCCAGGGAATCAGCCTGCACCGGCCAGGCCTCCGGCAGGGCCGCCACATGCCCCTCACCCGAGCGATATTCCATGCAAAAGCGATGGTTGATACGGCTGCTGGCCAGCAGATCCTCACCCAGGGCCACCTGCCCCAGTTGCAGGGCATGGAAACCGAACAACTCCGGCAAAAAACGCTCCAGGTGCACCTGGAGCGCCGCCAGAAGTGCTCGCCCGGGGGGCGTCGAATACCAGCGACGCAGTGCATCCTGGCAATCGACGATGGGGATATGGGCGCGCGACATAGGGCGGAGGATAGAGACTTTCGCGGACAGTGGCCAGTCAGGGTTGAGAGGGGGAACCGGCCCCGCTATCCTAGCGCGCCTATGATAAAGATGAAAACGCTCGGTCACCGGGGGGTTGCCACCGGCATCTGCATCCTGCTCACGGGCTGTGCCGGCCTGTCCGAGCGGACGACCCCGGACCCCTCCGGGGAAGCGGCCGCGCAAGAGGCTCGCGCCACTCAGGCACCGGTCCAGCCCAGGTTTCAGCACCCCGCTGCCGAAGCGGAGGTGGAACTTCTGAAAAGCGATGCGGCGCGGGCCATCAGCGCGCAGCCGGTGACCGAAGTCGAGATTGAGGATGATCTGTGGGCCCGGGTGCGACGGGGCATGAACATGCCCGATGCCAGGGATGAGCCCCGGGTTTTGCGGTATATCGAATGGCACCAGGAACATGACCACTACCTGGAGCAGGTCACCGCCCGGGCCACCCCTTATCTGCACTACATCCTGGAGGAAATCGAGGCACGGGGACTGCCCACCGAGTTGTTGCTGCTGCCCATCGTCGAGAGCGCCTACATCCCCAGGGCCCAGTCCCCCAGTCAAGCGGCGGGCATCTGGCAATTCATCCCTTCCACTGGCCGCCACTTCGGCCTGCACAGCAACTGGTGGTATGACGGTCGCCGGGACGTCCATGCCTCCACCCAGGCAGCCCTGGACTATCTGACCCAGCTCCACGAGCGCTTCGATAATGACTGGCTGCTGGCCCTGGCCGCCTATAACGCGGGCCAGGGCACGGTGAGCCGGGCCATCGGCCGTAACGAACGGCAGGGAAAGCCCGCCGACTACTGGCATCTGGACCTGCCCCGGGAGACCCAGCACTACGTCCCTCGCCTGCTGGCCCTGCAGGCCATTGTGCGCGACCCCCAGGGCTATCAGGTGGGCCTCGCCCCAGTGCCTGATGAACCCCGCATCCAGGTGGTGGACACCCAGGGACAGATTGAGCTGGCGGTGGCAGCAGACCTGGCCGGGGTGGATCTGGAAACCCTGCAAACGCTCAACCCCGGATTCAACCGCTGGGCCACAGCCCCCGGTGGCCCGCATCACCTGTTATTGCCAGCGGACCGCGTGGCAGACTTTCACGATGGCCTGAGCCGGCTGGATGACAGTGCGCGCGTCACCTGGCAGCGCCATCGCATCCGTCCGGGCGAGAATCTAGGCCGCATCGCCGCGCGGTACAACGTCACCGTGGGCACGCTCAAGGAGGTCAACAGTCTGCAAGGCACCCTGATCCGCGCCGGTGATCACCTGCTGATTCCCTCCCCGGCCACACCGGATGCCCACCCACAGGCCACCGCCTCCGCCACCCGCGGCAACGAGCCGACCCGCCAGGTGGAATACACAGTGCAGCCCGGCGACACCCTCTGGCATGTGGCTCGACATCATGGTGTCACGGTCCGGGATCTGGCGCGCTGGAATGAATTGTCCACCGCCGACATCCTGCGCCCGGGTCAGACCCTGATCATCCGCACCGGCGGTGATACGGTCTCTGCCTGAAGGCCGACCATTCCACGGATTACCACCTTTTGCTCCATTCTCCGATGGCATCGGGAAACGGGCGGGGCTATCCTGAAGCCTCCCTGACCCAACTCACCGCGACCAGGCGGCGACAACCCGAATGACCCAGAAAGACACGCTGCAGATTGCCGGCTGTACCGACCCGGGTCGCACCCGGGCAAGAAACGAGGATGCCATCGGCGAGGACGCAGAACTGGGCCTGATGGTGCTTGCCGATGGCATGGGCGGTCATTCCGGGGGGGATGTGGCCAGCCGCATGGCCGTGGACACCATTCTTGGGGAATTGCGCCAGGCCCTGGGTCGGGTCGGGGGCAATGCCCAGGGGAAAGGCACCGACGAAACCAGCCTGCAGGTGCGCGAGGCCATCATCCAGGCCAACCGGGCCATTCATGAGGCCGCGGCCGATGATGTGCGCAACACCGGCATGGGCACCACCCTGGCGGTGGCCCTGCTGCGCCCCGGAACAATCATCCTCGCCCATGTGGGGGACTCGCGGATCTATCGCTTTCGCAACGGCCAACTGGAACAGATGACCGTTGATCACACCCTCATCCAGGAACTGGTGGATCGAGGCCTGTGCAACGCCGATCAGGCGCGAACCTCACTGAACCGTAATCTGGTCACCCGTGCCCTGGGCATCGACTCCACCGTCGCGGTGGACATTCGTCAGGAACCCGTCATGCCGGGTGACCTCTACCTGCTCTGTTCCGACGGCCTCAACGACATGCTGGAGGATGCCATCATCGAGGATATCCTGCGCCGGCATCAGACCCATCTCCAAGAGGCCACGCGAGAACTGGTGCGACACGCCAACGAGTCGGGAGGCCGAGACAATATCTCGGTCCTGATTGGGTGCATCCCGACGGCCTCGCGGCCGCAGGGTCGCTGGTATCACCGACTCCTGGGTCTGCGACGGTGAACTCATGGCCATGAAGTCACTTCCCCGACTGATCATCAGCACCGGCGACACCCTCAGGGGGACGGTGCCCCTGGGTAGCAAGCCCATCACCATCGGCCGCCGCCCGGACAATGACATCCGTCTGGACAATCTGGCCGTCAGTGGATACCACGCCCAGCTGATACCGCTGCTCAATGACATGATCCTGGAGGATCTGAACAGCACCAACGGCACCCTGGTCAATGACCTGCCCATCCGCAAGCGAGTGCTGCTCGAGGGTGACAGGATCGCCATTGGCAGCCACGAACTGCTGTTCACCCGCATCCCGCCGGAGGACATGACCGAGGAAGAGGCTGCCGACCCGCCGGACGAGACCCTGATCATCAGCACCCGCACCGACACCGCCGCATCGGGTGGAACCGGCGTCGGTGCGACCCGGACACCGGGGCGCACGCCGCCCACCCATGGCGCCTGCCTGCAGGTGCTCACGGGCGCCCAGGCCGGGCGGGAATGGCCGCTGAACAAGGCGCTGACCACCATTGGCAGTCCCGGCGTGCAGGTGGCTGCCATCAGTCGTCGTGGCGACCACTTTCATATTACCCGCATAGAGGGAGGCAGCCATCCCCACCCCCCTCGCCTCAATGGCGAGGATCTGGGTTCCCACGCCCGGGCACTGCAGCACCAGGACGTGATCGAAATCGCCGGCGTGAGCATGGAGTTCATCGACCGATCCACGCTGAGCCCACATCACTGACCGGCCCCCCCATGGCACGACTCCTGGCCTAGTGGTGGTCATCACCCTGGGCGGGCCTGGTCAGGCGGCCACCCTGACGAATCTGTTTTCGGAGATGGATCCCCCCAGGTCAACGCGCAAGCGCTGGCTCAGGGGGACAGCCATCCCCTGAATGACGGCGACCTGCTGGAGGTGGCCGGGGTGCGCATGGTTCTGGTCATGGACTGAGCCGGGGCACCGCGGCCAGCAGCTTGCGGGTATATTCGTGCTGCGGCTGATGACAGATCTGCCGCGCCGGCCCATATTCCACCACCCGCCCCTGATACATCACCGCCATGGTATCGGCCAGATATTCCACCACGCCGATGTTGTGGGTGATGAACAACAGGGTGAGCCCCCGCTCCCGGGTGAGCGCCATGAGGATCTCCAGGATCTGCGCCTGCACCGAGACATCCAGGGCACTGGTCACCTCGTCGCAGACGATGAACGCCGGATCCAGCACCAAGGCCCGGGCGATGCCGATGCGCTGGCGCTGCCCACCGGAGAATTCATGGGGATAGCGCCACAGGGCGTCGGCGGGCAGTTGCACCTGCTCCAGCACCTGGGCCGCCCGCACCAGGCGATCCTCCTTGTCGATGCCGATCCCGTGGACCGCCATGGGTTCGGTCAGCATGGCCGCCACGGTGAGGCGTGGGTTCAGGGACGACATGGGGTCCTGAAAGATGATCTGCATACGCCGCCGATAAGGCTGCAGGCGGGCCCGGGGCAAGCGGGTGATATCATCCCCGGCAAAGTGAATCTGTCCACCGGTGGGCTCCACCAGGCGGAGGATGGCCCGCCCCAGGGTGGTCTTGCCGCAACCGGACTCCCCCACCAGGGCCAGCACCTGCCCGCGAGGGATCGCAAGGCTCACGCCATCCACGGCCCGTACGTGGTCCACCACCCGACGCATCAGCCCCTTGCGCACCGGGAAATGGATCTGTAGATCATCCAGGCGGACCAGGGGTTCGCCGACGGGCGCGGGACGCCCCCCCTCCCCCGCGGCTTCCCGGCGGCGGGTGAGGTTTTCCGGCAGGGCGTCGATGAGCTGACGAGTATAAGGATGCTCCGGATGGTCCAGCACCTGGCGCACCGTGCCCTCCTCCACCAGCTTGCCCAGACGCATCACCCCCAGCCGATGCCCCATCTGCGCCACCACGCCGAAATCGTGGGTGATGAACAGGATGGACATGCCGTTACGCTCCTGCAGTTCCCGCATCAGCCGCAGGATCTCCGCCTGAACGGTCACATCCAGGGCAGTGGTAGGCTCATCGGCGATCAACAGGTCCGGCTCACAGGCCATGGCCATGGCGATCATCACCCGCTGGCGCTGTCCACCCGAGAGGCGGTGGGGGAACTCATTCGCCCGCTCGGCGGGGTTGGGGATCTGTACCTGGGCCAGCGCCTCCACGGCCCGCTCCCGGGCCTCGGCATCACTGAGGTGCGACTGGTGCAGCTTGAGCACCTCGACGATCTGGTCGCCCACCGAAAACACTGGATTCAGGGAGGTCATGGGCTCTTGAAAGATCATGCTCATGCGCATGCCGCGGATCTGTCGGCGCCGGGCCTCGTCCAGTTGCAGCATGTCCACCACCTCGCTGCGGCCCTGGACATCCCGGGCCCGGAACAGGATCTGGCCCCCCGGGTGCCGGCTGATATCCCGGGGCAGGAGCTGGATCACCGATAGGGCAGTCACTGACTTGCCGCTACCCGACTCCCCCACCAGGCAGAAGGTCTCGCCCGGCTGAATGCCAAAACTCACCCCGTCCACGGCGCGCACGGTCTCGCCGCCGGCCTCCAGATGGGTGTGCAGATCCTTCACTTCCAGCAGCACGGTCAGGCCTTCTTCTTCAGGTAGGGGTCCAGGGCGTCGCGCAGGGACTCGCCCACCAGGTTGTAGGCGAATACCGTCAGGAAGATGGCCCCGCCAGGGAAGGCGGCCATCCACCAGTTGAAGGAGGAGGACTGCACCGCCTGGTTGAGCATCTGCCCCCAGGAGGGATCATCCACCAGCCCCAGTCCCAGAAAGCTCAAGGTGGCCTCCGCCAGGATGGCCGAGGCCACGCCGAAACTGGCGGCCACCAGGATCGGCGCGACCCCATTGGGCAACATGTGCCTGAACAGCACCGAACGCAGTGGCAAGCCGCAGGCCACGGCCGCCTGCACATAGTCCTGCTCGCGCAGCTTGAGAAATTCGGCACGCACATAACGGGCGTACCCGGACCAGGAGGTGATGCCGATGATGATCATCATCATGTAAAGGCTACGTCCGAAGAAGGCCACGAAGGTCAGCAGCAGGAACAGGGTGGGAATGGCCTCGAAGATCTCCACGATGCGCATGCCGATGATGTCCACGATGCCCGAGAAATAGCCCATCAACCCACCCACGATGATGCCGATGCCCAGGGCAATGCCGGTGGCGATGAAACCGATACCCAGGGCGATGCGCGAGGCATGGATCATGCGCGAGAGTACATCGGCGCCATTCTCCTCGGTGCCCAGCCAGTGGCGGCGAATCTCCTCACTCAAGGGGGCTTCCAGGCCCGTGTCGCCAAAGTCACGCAGATAGTCCTTGGGGGAATACGGCACTGGCGCCCACATCACCCAGTCATACTGACCCGCCGCCTCGGCCTCGCGATGCTGCTCGTAGATCACCAGTTCCGGCGGCGATACCGTGAAGGCGCTGATGCTGCCGCTGATCACCAGCATGGCCAGCACCGCCAGCAACTTGTGCCAGAAGGGGCGAGGCAGGAACGACACCAGCACCGCTGTGAAAAACACGACCAGCAGGGTCACGTCTGCGGCGGTGAGATGCGCCAGCACCGGTGCCATCAGACCGCCCTCCCCCATGGCCAGCAACGGATGGCTGGTGGCCAGGAAAGGGGCGAACACCGCCACCATCACCAGCAGCAGGATCCAGGTCAGGCCGATGCGGGCCCCCCAGCGCAGCAGCACCTCCCGTGCCACCTGGGCAGCATAGCTTCGGCGATGGCGCGGCGGGGCAAGCGCTTCCTGGCTCGATTCAGTCATAACTCACCCGGGGATCGGCAATGGCGTAACACAGATCGGCAATCAGGTAACCGGCCAGGGTGAGCATGCCACTGATCAGGGTGACCGACAGCACCAGCTCCCGATCCCGGGTCTGTACCGCCTCCACGGCCAGCTTGCCCATGCCATCGATGGAGAAGATGGTCTCGACAATCACCGAGCCCGCCAGCAGGCTGGGCAACAGGGTGGCCGAGACAGTGATCAGGGGCAGCAGGGAATTGCGGAACACATGTCGCCAGAGCACGTCACGTTCACTCACCCCCTTGGCCCGAGCGGTGCGTGCATAGTCCGAGAGCAGGTTCTCCAGCACCGCCGAGCGGGTCAGCTTGGCCAGGAACGCAAATCCCCCATAGGCCAGGCACAGCACCGGCAGCACCAGATGCCAGAGCCGATCCAGCAGGAAACCGCGCACGAACGCCCCCTGCGCCAGTTCCGCTGCCAGACCGATGCCCATGGCCATGCCCACCAGGCCCAGCAGCCCGACACGCAGGGCCACGAAACCGTTCCCCGCCGCCAGGGCCAGGCTGCCGCCCACGCCGGCCATGAGCAGCAGATGCAGCAGACCGAAGGCCTGATCCGATACCTGGGCCGCCATCATGAAACCCAGGATTGCACCCGTGGCGCTGCCCACCAGCACCCGCCAGCGTTGCGCGGCCTTCAGGGCCAGCCAGACCATCAGCGCGGCCCCCAGGCCCACCAGCAGGAACAGCATGAGCAGATCGGTGGCCGTGCCCCAGTGGGGCAGGAAGGTCATGTCCAGGGCCTCGCGACGGTTGACGCCACCGGTGGGGAACCAGCGCCAGAACTGCTCCGAGGCGAAGAAACCGATCAGCAGCACGCCGGCCAGCATGGTGGGCACCGACCACAGGCCCAGCAGCAGCACGCCGGAGCCGGTGTCGAAACTGCCCCCGCGCCGGGTGGCGGCCTGCACCCCCACGGCGATGGCAATGATGTAGATGATGGGAATCGACAGCACGTTCAGAAGCAGTGTGATGGGCAGACGTTCCGCGATCAGATCCCCGACCGGTCGCCCGTAGCGGAAGCTGGTGCCCAGTTCCGACCCCTTCCAGAAGGAGAAGCCCTCGATGGCCCCGTCCCGGTCGAAGGTGAACCCGGCCGGAGAGATGTTGTTCACCCAGCGCAGATACTGCACTGGCGGCGGCTGATCCAGCCCGTACATGCGATTGTAATAGTCCTCCATGGCCTGCTTGGCCTGAGGCTCCAGGTTCATGCCATCCACCAGGGACTGGGCACTGATGCCCCCGGGGGCGGCGGCCATGACCACGAACACCACGATGGTGATCCCCATGAGGGTGGGAATCATCAACAACAGGCGCCGCAGGATATAGGTGAGCACGGAATCAGCGCGCGTGACGTTGCTGTTCGCTGGGCACGTAGATCTCCAGCGGTACGGTGCCCAGGTTCAGCCCCAGACGGGTGCGCTTGAGATTGGCCAGCCGATCATCCACGAAGGCCAGGGTCTGGCGACGCATCAGGAAGGTATAGGGCTGGTCCTCGTGCAGCACCCGCTCCACCTCATGCCAGATGGCCATGCGCTCCTCTTCGTCCACCGTGCCCCGGGCCTTTTCGATCAGGGCATCCAGCTCCGGATTTTCGTAACTGATGAAGTTGTCCCCGCCCGAGACCGTCTGGCTGGAGTGGAACATCTGGTAAACGTCGATCTCCACGCCGCTGGTCCAACCCAAGGTGATGGCATCGAAGTCCTTGCGGTTGAGCAGATCCAGCATCACCGACCACTCGGTGGGCCGAGGTTGCATGAGGATGCCGGCACGGGCATACAGATCCCGCAGGAACAGCACCATGCGGCGGGTGTCCTCGTTGTCCTGGAAGAACACCATGTCGAACTCGAAGCGCTCACCGTCAGGCCCCTGCAGGATGCCATCGCCACTGCGATCCGCAAACCCGGCCTCCTCAAGCAGGCTTCGGGCCTTGTCGACACTGAACCCATAGGGCTCGATCCCGCTGTCATGCTGGGGACTGCGCGGGTTGAAGGGGCTGATGGCCACCTCAGCGTAACCCAGCATGATCTCCTCGATCACCCGCTCCAGATCGGTGAGATGGGTCATGGCCTGGCGTACGCGCTTGTCCGCAAAGCGGGTGGGCTCGTCATCACGCCGCTGGTTCCAGCCGATATAGCTGTAGCCCCCGGTGGGACTCATGTACTCAAAATGCTCGGTGCGGTCCCGCAGCGACTCATCCTCGAGCAATTGCTGATATTCCCGGGGCCTGGCCGTGTACAGGTCAATATCCTGATTGCGGAAGGTGGTCAAACGGGCGCTGTCGTTTTCGATCACCCGCCACAGCAGGCGGTTGAAGGGCGGGTCCACCGGCCCCCAGTAGCGGGGGTTACGCCGCAATTCCACCATGCCGGCATCCGGCGTCCAGCCCTCGGGGTCCGCCAGGCGGTAAGGGCCCGACCCCAGCAACAGACCGCGGGACTCATTGAATCGGCGCGGTTCATCCAGATAGGGCTCATAGAAATGCCGCGGCATCACCTGCAGACCGCCGGCCAGGGACAGGCTGTTGAAATAGGGCTCGGAAAAGGTGAACGCCACCTCATGCTCCCCCAGGGCCTCCACCTTCTCCAGTTTTTCCAGATACGCCCGGGCCCGGGGAGCGGCGATGTCATCATTCATGATGAACTGGTAGGTGAAGACCACGTCATCGGCGGTGAGGGGCTCGCCGTCGGAGAACTCCAATCCCCGGCGCAATTGGAAGGTGATGGTGAGTCCATCGTCGCTGAAGTCCCAGTCCCGGGCCAGCAGGCCCTGCCATTCCAGGGTGTCCGGGTCGCGCACCAGCAGCGACTCCAGCACGTAGCTTTGTACCTCGCTGGCATAGGCGTCGCTGGACACCAGTGGCGTCAGGGTGGACAGACCCGTGGGAAAGGCGCGCACCAGCCAGTCACCGCTGGCAAAGTCTGGCTGGCGGGTGGCTTCAAAGGCCCGGGCAAAGGCCTCGGGTAACTCATCGGCGTCCACCGTCTCCTGCCCCGCACCCGGCGCCACCACCCCTGCCCGCAGTCGCGAATCCAGCACCTGCACCGCCCCACGGATACGGCGCAGATCGTCGCCCTGCTCCTGCAGGGTGCGCTGCATCTCGGCCATGCGGGACCACTGGCGGTCCACCTGATACATGAGCAGGATCAGCAACAGCCCCAGGCCCAGCAGCAGGCCCAGCATCACGAAGTCTTTCGAGGTGTAGCGTTTTTCCATGGGGACGGATCCATGACGGCTTGAAGGCCAAGTCTCCGGGTTCGGGGAGGGTGTGACAAGGGGTGGGGCGCGCGTCCCGCACCGTTAGTAGTATCATGTCCGCCGAATCAACCTGATACCACTGAAACGAAACAGACAGGAGATCACAGCATGGGTTTCATGACCGGCAAGCGGGTGCTTATCACAGGCGTGGCCAGCAACCGCTCCATCGCGTACGGCATTGCCAAGGCCATGGCGCGGGAGGGCGCGGAGCTGGCCTTCACCTACCAGAACGATCGTCTCAAGGATCGGGTGGTCAAGCTCGCCGGAGAATGCGGTTCCGACATCGTGCTGCCCTGTGATGTCTCCAGTGACGAGCAGATTGAGGCCACCTTCGAGCAGCTGGGTCAGCACTGGGACGGCCTGGAGGGTCTGGTGCATGCAGTCGCCTTTGCCCCCAAGGAGGCCCTGGAGGGCGACTTCCTGGACGGCATGTCCCGGGAGGCCTTCAACACCGCCCATGACATCAGCAGCTACAGCCTGGCGGCCCTGGCCAAGGCGGCCCGTCCGATGATGAAGGGTCGCGACGCGGCCATCCTGACCCTGTCCTATCTGGGCGCCGTGCGCTCCATGCCCAACTACAACCTCATGGGCTTGGCCAAGGCCAGTCTGGAGGCCAACGTGCGCTTCCTGGCCTACACCCTGGGCCCTGAAGGCGTGCGTGTGAACGGCATCTCCGCCGGCCCCATCCGCACCCTGGCCGCCGCCGGTATCGGTGACTTCCGCAAGATCCTGGATCACGTGGAGAACAATGCCCCGCTGCGGCGCAACGTGACCATCGAGCAGGTGGGGAATGCCGCCGCGTTCCTGTGCTCGGACCTGGCATCGGGCATCACGGGGGAGATCACTTACGTGGATTCCGGCTACAGCACCCTGGGACTGGGGCCGGCGGAGGTCTGAGGAAGGTACTTCTCCCCTCCCCCTTCTCCCCTCACCCCATCCCCTCTCCCCAAAGGGGAGAGGGGCTCAAGGCACGTCCCCCCTTGGGAAGAAGTGCCGGGGATGAGGCTAAGATAACGGGCTGAGTGCTACTTAACTCCCTTCTCCCCCTTGGGGGAGAAGGGCTGGGGATAAGGCTCAGGTAGCGGGCTGAGTGCTACCTAACTCCCTTCTCCCCCTTGGGGGAGAAGGGCTGGGGATGAGGGGCGCGGTGTCAGAGATTGTCCTGATGGATGGTGATATCGGCCTGAGCCTCCAGCGACTCCAGTACCGCCTCGAAATCCAGCGCCCCATAAAGACCGCGCAGGTGGCTGCGGGCACTCTCCAGCTCCCGCTGGTCCGGTTCCACATTCGTGACTGCCTGCAAGGTCACCAGTGCATAGTCCCCGCCATCCAGACTCACCCCACCCACTGTCTGCTCACCTTCCTGAGGAGCCGACAGGCTGAAGGCCATATCCAGGATCTCGCCGGGCACCTGGGTACCTTCACGGGTCACCGTCTGATTCTCTTCCAATTCCCCCGGCAGACCTTGTGTCACCCGTGACAACGCCTCGCCCTCGCGCAGCGCTTGCAGCAGCGTCTCACCGGCTTCCCGAGCCAATCGCGAGGACGCCTCGGCACGAATCAGTTCACGAATCCGGTCCTCCACCTCTTCCAGCGGGCGAGGTGTGGATGGCGCATGCTCACCGACACGAATCACCAGGGAACGGCCATCGGGCAACTCCAACAGATCACTGTTGCGCTCTTCCTGCAACACCGGCGCACTGAAGGCCGCCTGGCGCACCAGTTCATACTGGCCGATGCCCTCGCCTTCCTCCCGGGTCAACCAGTCCGTTTCACGGATCTCCAGGCCTGTGGCATCGGCCACGGCTGCCAGGCTGCGGGGGTTTTCATAGGCTTGAGTGATCATTTGTTCGATCAGCTCAATCTGCCTGGACTCGACCTGGCGAGCGCGAAGCTCCTGCTCCACCTCGTCACGCACCACCTCGAAGGGCTCCGATTCCGCAGGCTGAATGTCGGTCAGGCGCAGGATATGAAATCCCTCACGGGTTTGTACTGGTTGACTGATCTCCCCCTCGTCCATGGTGAACAGCACGCCGTCCAGGGCCGACCCCAGGTCGCCGCGTTGCAGATAACCCAGATCGCCCCCTTCCTCGGCGGTGAAATCATCCTCGGAGGCCTCCCGGGCCACCGTCTCGAAGTCCTCTCCGGCCTCGATGCGCGCGCGCAATTCCCGGGCCTTGGCGCGCAACGCCTCCACCTGGGCCTCGTCCGCATCTCCGGGCACGCGCACCAGAATATGCGCCGCGCGACGCTCCTCCGGCGAGGTATACCGGTCCAGCTGCTGCCGATACTGGCGCCGCAGTTCCGACTCGGAGACGTTCAAGTCCGACTCCAACCGATCCAGGTCCAGCTCAACGTAGCGCAACCGCACCCGCTCGGGCGTGCGGAAGCGCTCTTCATGCTGGGCATAATAGGCTTGCACCTGCGCGTCATCGATCTCTACATCCCGGGCATATTCCTCGGCCGGGACGACAAAGTAGCTCAGGGTGCGCTCCTGGTTGCTCAGACGCAGGTATTCCCGTACCTCGGCATCGGTCACCAGGGCGGAGTTGCGCACCCCTGCCTCGAACTGCTCCACACGCAGCCCCTGGGCCACATCCGCCTCGAAAGCAGCGCGACTGATCCGCTGGGCATCCAGCAGACGCTGGTAGCGCTCGGGATCAAACGCACCGTTCTCATGGAAGACCTCAATGCCCGCCAACTCCCGGGCCACCGCCTGCTGGCTGATGCTGATGCCACGCTCATCCACCATCTGTCTCACCAGTTCCCGCCGGATCACGGATTGCAGGGCGTGCTCGCGCAGGGCATCTTCGTCCAGAACGCCATCGGGCAGGCGTCCACCGAAGAATTGTGCCATCTGGTCACGCTGACGCTGCACCTCCCTTTGCAGGTCCCGGGTGGTGATTTCGACGCCATTGACCTCGGCGGCCACCAGGCGGGCGCCGCCGCCAAAATATTCCTGGACCCCCCACAGCGCAAAGGGGATGGCAATCATGATGATGATGGCATAGGCGAACCAGCCGGACGCCTTGTCGCGAATTTTCAGAAGCATGGGGTATCAGCTATCGGACAGCGGAAAGTGAGGCCCATGATACCCAAAAGCGCATCGGGTTTCGCGGGGGGTGCGAGAAGAACAACAGGGCGGGAGCAGAAAGCAAAAAGGGTGCCTGAGGCACCCTTTTTGCTTGAAGATGGCGGAGCGGACGGGACTCGAACCCGCGACCCCCGGCGTGACAGGCCGGTATTCTAACCAACTGAACTACCGCTCCAAATTGTAACTTTCAACAGTGCACCTTGGTGGGTGCTGAGGGGATCGAACCCCCGACATTCGCCTTGTAAGGGCGACGCTCTACCAGCTGAGCTAAGCACCCATTGAAAGCACGCTAGTTTACAGCATCTTTCAGTGCTTTACCAGCCTTAAAACTAGGAACTTTCGAGGCCGGAATCTGGATGGCGTCGCCGGTGCGCGGATTGCGGCCACTACGGGCATCGCGCTGACGAACCAGGAACGTACCAAAACCAACGATCGTCACCTGATCACCTTGGCGAAGTGTATCAGAAATCACATCAACAATGGAATCCACCGCACGGGCAGCCGCTGCCTTGGGGAGGTCGGCGGAGCTGGCGACGGCGTCAATGAGTTCGGATTTATTCATTCAGTTGTACCTTAGGTTAGGCAAGAGCGTGGACGGAGCGCGTGGCGTCGCGCCGAGTCAAAGGAAAAAGCCACCCTGAGCGCCTGATAAAACGGGCGGCACGGACTCGGGTCGTCAGAGGTTCCAGGAATTTATTGTTATGGGCGCTTGGACAAGAACGCCGACTTTATACCAAGCGGATTTCAAAGCTGTCAACAACGCGCAGGCGCCGCAAAGCCCCGCGCAGCGCCGTTTACAGCCATTTCAAGAACCTGCGCACACCGCCGGGGGGAGTCCTTTCGGACCCTCCCCGAGGATCAGCGGCAGGTAACTCCCGACAAAACGTCGGGAGACGACGTCAGTGATGCGGCACGCGACGCGTGGATCCCTTGCCCTCGGGCTTGGGTGCCACCTCCGGTTTTTCCGGCGCCTCGAGTTCCACTCCAGCCGGACGCTCCTTGAGGGCAATACCCAAGACCTCATCAATCCAGCGCACGGAACGAATATCCAGACGGCTCTTGATATTCTTGGGAATATCCGCCAGATCCTTCTCGTTCTCATGTGGGATCAGGACCGTTTCGATACCGCCCCGATGGGCCGCCAGCAACTTCTCCTTGAGGCCACCGATGGGCAGCACCTCGCCTCGCAAGGTGATCTCGCCGGTCATGGCCACATCAGAGCGCACGGGAATCCCCGTGAGCGACGAGACAATGGCCGTACACATACCAATCCCGGCGCTGGGACCATCCTTGGGCGTGGCTCCTTCGGGCACATGGATGTGGATGTCCTTTTTCTCGTGGAAGTCCTCAGCGATACCCAGCGTCTGGCAGCGACTGCGCACCACGGTCATGGCCGCCTGGATGGACTCCTGCATCACGTCCCCAAGCTTGCCAGTGTGGATGCACTTGCCCTTGCCGGGCACCACGGCCGCCTCGATGGTCAGCAACTCGCCACCCACCTCGGTCCAGGCCAGGCCAGTGACCTGCCCCACCTGATCGTACTCCTCGGCCACGCCATAACGGAAGCGCCGCACCCCCAGGTACTTGTCCAGGTTCTTGGGCGAGACCAGGGTCTTGCGATCCGAGGCCTTGATCAGATGGGTTTTCACCACCTTCCGGCAGACCTTGGAGATCTCACGCTCCAGGTTACGCACACCCGACTCGCGGGTGTAGTAACGCACAATGTCGCGTATGGCCGCCTCGCTGATGACCAGTTCATCCTCCTTGAGACCGTTATTCTTCACCTGCTTGGGCACCAGGTAGTTCTGGGCAATATTGGTCTTCTCGTCTTCGGTATAACCCGGCAGGCGAATCACCTCCATGCGATCCAGCAACGGCCCGGGGATGTTCATGCTGTTGGCCGTGGCCACGAACATGGTATCCGACAGATCGAAATCCACCTCCAGGTAGTGATCTGCGAAGGTACTGTTCTGTTCGGGATCCAGCACCTCCAACAGGGCCGAGGCCGGATCACCACGGAAATCCATGGCCATCTTGTCGATCTCGTCCAGCAGGAAGAGCGGGTTGCGGGTGCCCGCCTTGGCCAGATTCTGGACAATCTTGCCCGGCAGGGCACCAATGTAGGTGCGGCGGTGACCACGGATCTCGGCCTCGTCGCGCACCCCTCCCAGGGACATCCGGGTGAACTTGCGGTTGGTGGCTCGGGCAATGGAACGCCCCAGGGAGGTCTTACCCACCCCCGGCGGCCCCACCAGACACAGGATCGGGCCCTTGAGCTTGCGCACCCGCTGCTGCACGGCCAGATATTCGAGGATGCGTTCCTTGACCTTCTCAAGGCCGTAGTGGTCCTCGTCCAGAACCCGCTGGGCCTCCTCGATATCGTTGCGTACCTTGGAACGCTTCTTCCACGGTACGCTGGTCAGCCATTCCACGTAGTTGCGCACCACTGTCGCTTCGGCCGACATGGGTGACATCATCTTGAGCTTGTTGAGCTCGTTCTGGGCCTTCTGCTTGGCCTCCTTGGGCATGCCGGCCTTCTCCACTCGGCGCTGCAGTTCCTCGAACTCGTTGGGGGCATCCTCCAGGTCGCCCAGTTCCTTCTGGATCGCCTTCATCTGCTCGTTGAGGTAGTACTCCCGCTGGCTCTTCTCCATCTGCTGCTTCACGCGTCCACGGATGCGCTTCTCGATCTGCAGGATGTCGATTTCCCCTTCAATCAGGGACATCAGATGCTCCAGGCGGGCGCGCACATCATCCACCTCAAGGATCTTCTGCTTCTCCTCGATCTTCAGCGACATGTGCGCGGCAATGGTGTCAGCCAGACGTGCGGCGTCCTCAATGCCTGCCAGAGAGGTGAGGATCTCCGGCGGAATCTTCTTGTTGAGCTTCACATACTGGTCAAAGAGGTTGAGCACCGAACGGGTCAGCACCTCCATCTCCCGCTCGTCAACGCTGGTCTCCTGGGGGATCATCGAGATCTGTGCCGAGAAATGCTCCTCGCCATCGGTGAGTTCCATCACCCGTGCCCGCTCGGAGCCCTCCACCAGCACCTTGATGGTGCCATCAGGCAGCTTGAGCAGTTGCAGGATGGTGGACAGGGTGCCCACGCGATGAATCTCCTTCGCCGACGGCTCGTCCACCTCGGCACTCTTCTGGGCCACCAGCAGGATCTGCTTGTTGTTCTCCATGGCGGTGTCCAGCGCACGGATGGACTTTTCGCGGCCCACGAAGAGCGGGATCACCATATGGGGATAGACCACCACATCGCGCAGCGGCAGGACGGGCACCGTCTGAATGGGCTCGTTGGTGGCTGCCTGGGTCTTCTGTTCGTTATCCATGGTGCTTGGCTCTCATCTGGATTCGGTATGGGCCCCCGCCGATCCACGGCGCGCGGGGGGTGGCACGCGCCAATACCTTATTTGATGGGTATGTGAACGACGAATTCAAGGATCAAGGGTAAAAAAGCCGGAAATTTCGGCCTGGGAGGGTCAAAACGAGAGAAAAGAGGGGTGATTTTTTGAGGGAAAGGGTACGGCTACCCAGTAAGGGGGGACAGATAACCAACAATAGGGGACAGATTTCAATCTGTCCCCTATTGTTGGTTATCTGTCCCCACACGCCGCCAAAGGCAGCGATCAGTCCGACGCGGCCTTCTGGTAATCGGAGTTCTCGTAGATCAGGTAGGGCTTGGCATCCCCCATGATCACCGCATCATCGATCACCACCTTGGAGACGTTCTCCGTGGAGGGGATCTCATACATGCTGTCCAGAAGCACCTGTTCCAGAATGGTGCGCAGACCGCGGGCACCCGTCTTGCGCTCCATGGCCTTTTTGGCTACGGCCCGCAGGGCATCCTCGCGGAATTCGATTTCCACCCCTTCCATCTCGAACAACTTGCGATACTGCTTGGTCAGGGCATTCTTGGGCTCGGTGAGGATACGAATCAGCGCGTCGGAATCCAGTTCCTCCAGCGTGGCCACCAAGGGCAGACGTCCCACAAACTCGGGGATCAGACCAAACTTGACCAGATCCTCCGGCTCCACACCAAACAGCACCTGAGAGCTGGACTGGGACTCGTCCTTGGCCTTCACCTCGGCGGAGAAGCCGATCCCCCCCTTCTCGGTGCGGTCCCGGATCACCTTTTCCAGACCGGAGAATGCGCCCCCCACGATGAACAGGATGTTCCGCGTGTCCACCTGCAGGAATTCCTGCTGGGGGTGCTTGCGCCCCCCCTGCGGCGGCACGGACGCCACGGTGCCCTCAATCAGTTTCAAAAGGGCCTGCTGCACTCCCTCGCCGGAAACGTCCCGGGTAATGGAGGGGTTGTCGGACTTGCGGGAGATCTTGTCGATCTCGTCAATGTAGACAATGCCCGTCTGGGCCTTTTCCACATCGTAATCGCACTTTTGCAGCAGTTTCTGAATGATGTTCTCCACATCCTCGCCCACATATCCCGCCTCGGTGAGAGTGGTGGCATCGGCGATGGTGAAGGGAACATTCAACAGGCGGGCCAGGGTTTCGGCCAGCAGTGTCTTGCCCGAGCCGGTGGGACCGACGAGCAGGATGTTGCTCTTGGCCAGTTCCACGTCGTCCTTGCCGCTCTTGGCTTCCAGGCGCTTGTAATGATTATAGACGGCCACGGAGAGGATTTTTTTCGCCCGCTCCTGGCCAATCACGTATTCGTCGAGGATCTGATTGATCTCGTGGGGTGTGGGCAGTTTGCTGCCGGATGCGGCCGCCTGCTCCTGCATCTCCTCACGGATGATGTCGTTGCACAGTTCCACGCACTCGTCGCAGATGAACACGGACGGACCCGCGATCAGCTTACGCACCTCATGCTGGCTTTTGCCGCAAAAGGAGCAGTAAAGCAGCTTCCCGCTGTCCGAATCCTTGCCTTTGTTGTCGCTCATCGCCGACCTCAATTCGTACCATTCGGTTACACCTTGCCCCTTTTAACAGCAAGATGCAAGCCGCCCACGGGCAGGGTTAATGGGTGCCAGGGAGCGTGCCCTGGCACCCGGCTATCAGGACTTGACGGGCGGCGTGCGGACGTCGAGCACCTTATCCACGATACCGTAATCCTGGCTCTCGGGGCCGCTCAGGAAACGGTCGCGCTCGGTATCCTCGGCGATACGCTCGATGGACTGCCCCGTGTGATGGGCCAGGATGCCATTGAGCTGGTCCCGTACTTTCAGGATTTCCCGGGCGTGGATGTCGATATCCGTTGCCTGACCCTGGAACCCCCCCAGAGGCTGGTGAATCATCACCCGTGAATGGGGCAGACAATACCGCTTGCCCTTGGCACCACCCGCCAAGAGCACGGCCCCCATGCTGGCGGCCTGACCGATGCACAGGGTGCTCACATCGGGCTTGATGAACTGCATGGTGTCGTAAATCGCCAGGCCTGCCGTAACCACGCCGCCGGGCGAGTTGATGTAGAGGCTGATGTCCTTGTCGGGATTCTCCGACTCCAGAAACAGCATCTGGGCCACAATGACATTGGCCATGTAGTCTTCCACCGGACCCACGGCGAAGATCACCCGCTCCTTGAGCAGGCGGGAATAGATATCGTAAGCGCGTTCGCCCCGGGCGGTCTGTTCGACCACCATGGGCACGAGGTTCAGAGCCTGGGTGTCCTGGGCCCCACCACTTGTCAAACCGTTATCACGCATCAGGCCTGATTCTCCTGGGAAGGATTCATGAGGGCGTCGAAACTCATGGGCTCATCGCTGACCTCGCACTGGGACAGCACCCATTCGACCACCTGCTGCTCAAGCACCATGGCTTCCAATCCGCTCATGGCCTGCTTGTTACCACGATAGTAGCTGATCACTTGCTGCGGATCTTCATAACCGGCGGCCATGGCCTCCAGCTCGGCAGTGACCTTGTCCTGATCCACCTTGATCTCATGCTGACGGACAATCTCGCGGATCACCAGCCCCAGACCCACGCGCCGTTCTGCATCGGCCTTGAACTGCTCGTCGGGCAGCTGCGGGCCACCCTCCTGGTTCATGCCGTAGCGAGACTGTGTCTGTTCACGCAGTCGATTGATTTCCTCCTGCACGATCGCCGCCGGCAGATCCACGGAATTGCGCTCCAGCAGGGCATCCATGACCTGATCCTTGACCCGGGCCTTGACCGCCTGTTCCATCTCGCGCGTCATGTTGTTCTTTACTTCCTCGCGCAGCTTTTCCATGCCGCCCTCTTCCACACCGAACGCCTTGGCGAACTCTTCGTTCAGCTCCGGCAGGGACGCTTCCTGGACCTTTTTCACGGTGAGCGCGAACTCGGCCTTACGGCCCGCCAGATGTTCGGCGGGGTAATCCTCGGGGAAGTTCACCTCAATGGTCTTTTCTTCACCGGGGGTCACGCCGGGCAACTGGTCTTCAAAGTCTTTGATCATCCGACCCTGGCCCAGTTCAATCGGCACATCCTCGGCCTGCCCTCCCTCAAAGGCCTCACCGTCCAGGGTGCCCTTGAAGTCCACGACCACCTGATCGCCCTCGGCGGCGGGGCGTTCCACATCCACCCAGTCGCGGCGCTGCTTGCGCAGGGATTCGATCACCTTGTCCACGTCGGCCTCGCCAATCTCCACCTGGGGACGCTTGACCTGGGCACCGGACATGTCGGCGGGCTGCACCTCGGGGAAGACCTCGAAGGTTGCCACGTACTCAAGAGGCTGACCGGCCTCCATGGACTGGGGCTCGATATCGGGGGTTCCGGCAGGGATGATGCTTTCCTGAGCCAGGGCCTCCTGGTAGGAAGACTGCAACACCTCGCCCAGCACTTCCTGGTAGACACCTTCGCCGTAGCGCTTCTGCACGACCTTGAGGGGCACCTTGCCGGGACGGAAACCATCGATGCGCACGCGCTTGACCAGCGACTTGAGGCGACGATCCACCTCTTCCTGAATGCGCTCGGCAGGCACCTGCACCGTCATCCGCCGCTCCAGGTTGCTCAGGGACTCCACTGATACTTGCATGGAATGAAAACCTCTTCGCCTCTAAATTTTCGAATCTTGAGTCGTGGCAAATTCGGCATCCCTTAGGGCACCTTGGGGCCACTGCAGGGCTACACTTGCCAAACGCGTGAAATTGGTGCGAAAGGAGAGACTCGAACTCTCACGGGTTTCCCCACTGGAACCTAAATCCAGCGCGTCTACCAGTTCCGCCACTTTCGCATGCATCCATTACCAACCGTGCAAACCCGGGATTATACAAGCACGCCACACGCACTATAACCCATTGCGCCGTCCGTGCCGCGGATACGAAAAGGCCCGGCATGCGCCGGGCCTTTTCGTGACACGCAAAATGGTGGGCCGTGAAGGACTTGAACCTTCAACCAATGGATTAAGAGTCCACTGCTCTACCAATTGAGCTAACGGCCCGTCTGACTGGCTCCCGTTTCCGGGTTGCTGCCAGGGTCGTCAGATACCCTGCCAGGAGATGGGGTGGCCGACGGGGCTCGAACCCGCGACAACCGGAATCACAATCCGGGACTCTACCATCTGAGCTACGGCCACCATCATTTTCAACACTGCCACCGGTCACCCGGCAAATGGCGCGCCCGGCAGGACTCGAACCTGCAACCCTCGGCTTAGAAGGCCGATGCTCTATCCAGTTGAGCTACGGGCGCGGAGTCCACGCATTCTCCGGGTCTTTCTGGTCGGGGTAGAGGGATTCGAACCCCCGACATCCTGCTCCCAAAGCAGGCGCGCTACCAGACTGCGCTATACCCCGGATTTCCCGAGCCTCGCTACCAGCCAAGGCGACGCGGAAGCCGTGGATATTAAACCCATATTTACACCGCGTCAATGCGCGGAACGGGTCAATTCCCTCCGGCGCGCAGCTGGCGCTTGCGCCGCCAGCGCAATAACACCAGCCCTGGCCCGGACAAGGCATACAACAGGAACCCGGTCCACAATACCTTGGCGGGATCCAGGGCGGTCAACATCACGGCAAACAGCATTCCCAGCACCACGAAGAACGGCACGCGATGGCGAAAATCCATGTCCTTGAAACTGAAGTAAGTAAGGTTGCTCACCATGGCAGCCCCCGCAAACACGGTCATCAGTAGCGCCAGCAGAACCAGATCCTCGCCCGCAAAGCCCAACTCGTTCCACACCCAGACCATCCCCATCAGGACAGCTGCTGCTGAAGGACTGGGCAGACCCTGGAAAAAACGCTTGTCAGAGCTGCCCGCCTTGACGTTAAACCTGGCCAGACGCAGGGCGGTGGCGGCGGCATAGAAAAAGGCGACCACCCAGCCCAACTGCCCCAGCCCCGACAGCGCCCATAGATAGACGATGATGGCCGGCGCCAAGCCAAAGGAGGCCATATCCGCCAGGGAATCATATTCTGCCCCGAAGGCCGTCTGGGTCTGGGTCATGCGGGCCACGCGCCCGTCCAGGCCATCCAGGACCATGGCCACAAAAATTGCCACCGCTGCAGCAGTGAACTGACCTTCAAAGGCGGCGATGATGCCGTAGAAACCGGCAAACAGCGCCCCCGTGGTGAATAGATTGGGGAGCAGATAGATGCCACGCCGCCCCCGCGGAGAGCGTATTTGATGACCGTTATTCACGCGTCGGCATCCTGCTTCTTGTGTACCAGTGTGGCGATCACATCAGTGGCCGCGCTGATACGCTGCCCGGGTCTTACTTCGGCACGGGCCGTTGGCGGCAGATAGACCTGCGCCCATCGGGCGAACCCCAGAAAACCGCAACGACGGCTCTGGCCCAGACGGTCACCGGCGCCGGCCATGCAGTGGAACACATGCGGCCAGGAGCGGCACTGCATGGCCACCACCACATCTTCCGCCTCGTCAGTCTTCAGCCAGACGGCCAGATACCCGCTCGCATCCACGGCGGTATCCGTCTTGCGCCGGAAGAATTGCTGCACCCGGCACTCCACCGGGCTGTACATATTGAACTCCCCTCGCCAACTCTGGCGCAGGGTGACACACAGCGCCGGACGCTCCAGGAAGGGGTCGTGGCATTCGTCCACGGCCATCACCCGAGCATCCAATGGGCTGACAACGGCCAGCGGGCGGGAAGGTGTCTCCCGCCCCCAATTCCGAAAAATGAAGAAACCACCCAGCAACAACAGCCACGTGGGCAGGGCCCAGACGCCCAGAAACAAATGCGCCACGGCCACCAACACGGCCAGCAGCGCAAGATAGAGGCGTCCTTCCGGAGCGATGGGTAACATGATGATCCCGGCCCCGGGCACGCGTGGCGCACCCGGGGCATTGCGGCTTTAGTTCTTGGACTTATCGACGATCTTGTTGTCCTTGATCCAGGGCATCATGTCCCGCAGGCGACTGCCCACCACTTCCAGATCATGCTCGCGGGCCAGACGACGGCTGGCCTTGAGGCGCGGCGCACCGGCCTTGTTTTCCAGGATGAACTCACGCGCGAACTCGCCTGTCTGGATCTCACGCAGGATCTTGCGCATCTCATCCTTGGTCTGCTCGTTCA
Source organism: Ectothiorhodospira sp. 9100 (assembly GCF_022227565.1). NCBI lineage: Bacteria > Pseudomonadati > Pseudomonadota > Gammaproteobacteria > Chromatiales > Ectothiorhodospiraceae > Ectothiorhodospira > Ectothiorhodospira sp. 9100. The sequence continues at coordinate 14,981 of NZ_JAJNAN010000003.1, read as the reverse complement.
CCACGCGCGGGCCACGGGTGATGTCACCGTACTCGGCGGTGTTGGAAATGGAGTAGCGCATGTCGGCCACGCCACCTTCGTACATCAGGTCAACGATCAGCTTGAGTTCGTGCAAGCACTCGAAGTAGGCCATCTCCGGCGGGTAACCCGCCTCGACCAGGGTTTCAAAACCGGCCTGCACCAGGGCGGAGGCGCCGCCACACAGCACGGCCTGCTCGCCGAACAGGTCGGTCTCGGTCTCGTCCTTGAAGGTGGTCTCGATGATGCCGGCACGACCACCGCCATTGGCGGAGGCATAGGACAGGGCGATATCGCGACCCCGACCAGAGGCATCCTGGTAGACGGCGATCAGGCTGGGCACGCCGCCACCCTGAGTGTAGGTGGAGCGCACCAGGTGACCAGGGCCCTTGGGGGCGATCATCAGCACGTCCAGATCCGCGCGGGGCTGGATCTGTTCGAAATGCACATTGAACCCATGGGCGAAGGCCAGGGCACCGCCCTCCTTCAGGTTGGGCTCGATCTGCTGAGCATACAGGTCGGCCTGATGCTCATCCGGGGCCAGCACCATCACCAGGTCGGCACCCTTCACGGCCACTTCGATGTTCTTCACATTCAGGCCAGCGTCCTCGGCCTTCTTGGCGGAGGACGAACCCGGGCGCAAGCCCACGGTCACGTCGACGCCGGAATCCTTCAGGTTGTTGGCATGGGCATGACCCTGGGAGCCATAACCGATGATGGCCACCTTCATCCCCTGGATGATGGAAAGATCGGCGTCTTTGTCGTAATAGACCTGCATTTGGTAAATCCCCGGAAAATGAACGTTGGGTTGAAGGGAAAGAGTAATCAGAGTTTCAGGGCCACGTCGCCACGGGCAATGCCCATGACGCCGGAGCGCACCACCTCGATCACCTCGAAGTGGCCCATGGATTCCACGAAGGCGTCCAGTTTTTCGCTGTCGCCGGTAAGCTCCACCACGTAGGTGGCGGCGCTCACATCGATGATGTGGCCGCGGAAGATCTCGGCCATACGCATGACCTCGGCCCGCTGGTCGGCATCCTGCACCTTGAGCTTGATGAGCATCATCTCGCGCTCGATGTGGCGATGCTCGGTCAGATCCAGCAGCTTGACCACGTCCACCAGCTTGTTGAGCTGCTTGGTGATCTGCTCGATCACCTGGTCCGACCCCCGGGTCACCAGGGTGAGCCGGGACAGGGTGGGATCCTCAGTGGGCGCCACGGTCAGCGATTCAATATTGTAGCCGCGAGCCGAGAACAGGCCGGCCACCCGGGAGAGGGCGCCGGACTCGTTTTCCATCAGTATCGAGATAATATGTCGCATGATTACAGGAGGATCATTTCGTTCTGGCCCGCACCGGCCGGGATCATGGGATAGACGTTCTCACTCTGGTCAGTGATGAAGTCCATGAAGACCAGACGATCCTTCATGTCCAGGGCCTCCTTGAGCGCCCCTTCCACGTCGCCCGGCGACTCAATGCGCATGCCCACATGCCCGTAGGCCTCGGCCAGCTGCACGAAGTCCGGCAGGGCATCCATGTAGGACATGGCATAACGCCCCTGATAGAAGAACTCCTGCCACTGGCGCACCATGCCCATGTAGCGGTTGTTCAGGGCCACCACCTTGATGGGCAGATGATACTGCAGGGCCGTGGACAACTCCTGGATGCACATCTGGATGCTGGCCTCGCCGGTCACGCAGACCACGGTCTCGTCCCGATGGGCCAGCTGGGTGCCGATGGCTGCCGGCAGGCCGAAGCCCATGGTGCCCAGCCCCCCAGAGTTGATCCAGCGATTGGGCTTGTCGAAACCATAGAACTGCGCCGCCCACATCTGGTGCTGGCCCACATCGGAGGTGACGAAGGCATCCCCCTTGGTGAGACGATGCAGGGTCTCCAGCACGTACTGGGGCTTGATCAACTCGCTGTCGCGATCGTATTTCAGGCAGTCCATGGAGCGCCATTCGTCGATCTGCTTCCACCAGTTTTCCAGGGGTTCGGGATCGGGGCGGCGCTCTCCGGCCTTGATCTCCTTGATCATGGCCTTGAGCACGCTGTCCACCTGACCCACGATGGGCACATCCACCTTCACATTCTTGGAGATGGAGGCCGGGTCCACGTCCACGTGGACGATGCGAGCATTGGGGCAGAACTTCTCGATATTGCCTGTCACCCGGTCATCGAAGCGGGCGCCGATGGCAATCAGCACATCCGCGTGATGCATGGCCATATTGGCTTCGTAGGTGCCGTGCATCCCCAGCATGCCCATGAACTGCTTGTCCGACGAGGGGTAAGCGCCCAGGCCCATCAGCGTATTGGTGATGGGGTAGCCCAGCAACCGGGTGAGTTCAGTCAGGGACTTGGAGGCATTGCTCAGGATCACGCCACCGCCACTGTAGATCACCGGCTGGTGGGCGGAGAGCATCAGATCCACGGCACGACGGATCTGCCCCGGGTGACCCTTCACCGTGGGGTTGTACGAGCGCATCTTGATGGAGCGCGGATAATGAAACTCGCACTTGTCGGCGGTGATGTCCTTGGGGATGTCCACCACCACCGGCCCCGGGCGCCCGGTGGTGGCCACATAGAAGGCCTTCTTGATGGTGGTGGCCAGATCCTTCACGTCCTTGACCAGGAAGTTGTGCTTCACGCAGGGCCGGGTGATGCCCACGGTGTCCACCTCCTGGAAGGCATCGTTACCGATCAGACTGGTGGGCACCTGGCCGCTGAAGACCACCAGAGGCACGGAGTCCATGTAAGCATCGGCGATACCGGTAACGGCATTGGTGGCTCCGGGACCGGAGGTGACCAGCACCACACCGGGCCGCCCGGTGGACTTGGCATAGCCCTCGGCAGCATGCACGGCGGCCTGTTCGTGGCGCACCAGGATGTGCTCCACCTTATCCTGGCGGTACAGGGCATCGTAGATATGCAGTACCGAACCGCCGGGATAACCGAACAACGTGTCGACATTTTCTTCTTGCAGACATCGGACAAATATCTCGGCGCCGGTCAATTCCACGGTCTTGGTCTCCTGCTGTGCACTGTGCGGGCCTGGTCTTGGGATCGCCCCCGGGCGCGTGATGGCCGCGCCGCACGGAAACGATGGGGAAAAGGTTCGATCATAATATGATCCGGGGTGAATTTCACTACCATCGACCAGACGCTGGCCAGCCCGTGACAAACCTCGGCCGGTCATCCAGCTTCAGGGCAAGGCCGGTCCCGTCGAGGGCCCCACCCATGAACGGCATATGCAAAACGCCCGACAGTGAGCAACTGGCCTTACGAACTCACCATGCTGCATGCCTCTGGACCCAGCGCAACCGTCAACCTAACAAATCCTGGGCAGTTGATCCCCCTGCAACCAGTCGATGATCCTTTGTCCACCCAAACGGGTTTGCATCTGTACCAGGTTTTGCGGATCCCGGGTGACCTGCCCGATGATCGCTGCCTCTTCACCCTGAGGATGACCGCGCATCGCCTGCAACAAGGCGGTGGCCTCTTTAGCCGGGCAGATGGCCACCAGCTTGCCTTCATTGGCACTGTAGAGAGGATCCAGACCCAGAAACTCGCAGGCGGCCCTGACGGTTTCCCGAACAGGCAACTGCCTTTCATCGATCTGCATCCCCACGCCGGATTGCTGAGCCAGTTCATTCAGACAGGTGGCCAGCCCGCCCCGGGTGGGATCACGTAGCCCTCGCAGGCCGGGGGACACCTCCAGCATGACCGCCACCAGGCGGTGCAAGGCCTGGGAGTCGGAGCAGATTTCGGTTTCAAAACCCAGGCTCTCACGCAGGGACAGCAGCGTCACCCCATGATCCCCGATGCTCCCGGAGACCAGGATGGCATCCCCTGGCCGAGCCTGATCACCAGACAACCTGCACCCCTCAGGAACCACACCGACACCGCTGGTGGTGATGAAGACACCATCCCCCTTGCCCTTCTCCACCACCTTGGTGTCTCCGGTGACGATGGGGGTGCCCGCCTTCCTGGCGGCTTCCGCCATGGAGGCCACCAGCTTTTGGAGATCGGCCAGGGGAAAGCCTTCTTCCAGGATAAAACCCGCCGACAGATAACAGGGACGGGCACCGGCCATGGCCAGATCATTGAGCGTGCCATGCACTGCCAGACTGCCGATGTCCCCGCCAGGGAAAAACAGCGGGGACACCACATGCCCATCCGTTGCCATCACCACCCTGCCGGGGGGCAGATCAAATACCGCCTGGTCATTTCTTTGATTGAGCCAGGGGTTATCCAACAGCGGCAGAAAAAGCTGCTCCAGCAGATCCTGACTGGCCCTGCCGCCACTGCCATGGATCATCTCGACACGGCCCTTCTTGATATCCAGTGTTGCCATGCCCGATCAACCCCTTGCCAAACGTTGCTCTTGCGTACGATTACGTCCATAGCTGTAGTAGGCAGCACAGGCACCCTCGGAGGAAACCATACAGGACCCCAGGGGGTTTTCCGGACTACAGGGATTACCAAACAGTGGGCATTCGCTGGGCCTTTTCAGGCCACGCAGGATTGCAGGACACTCACAGGCCTTGTTTTCCCTGGACTGCCCAGCGCTGAAGGTAAAACGCTCTTCAGCATCCAGATGCGCCAGTTCAGGTCGCACACGAAGGGCACTTCGGGGCAGACTGCCCAGGCCACGCCACTCAAAGCTGTCTCTCAGGGTGAACACCTCTTCCATCAGCTGTCTGGCCTTGAGGTTGCCTTGGGGGGTGACCGCACGGGTGAATTCGTTTTCCACCTCCGCCCGTCCCGCATTGAGCTGCCTGACCAGCAACAGGATGGCCTGAAGGACATCCAGCGGCTCAAAGCCGGCTATCACCACCGGTTTCTTGTACTGCTCGGGGAAGACCTGATAGGCCTGGCTGCCAATCACCGTGCTGACATGCGCCGGGCCGATAAAGCCATCCAGGTGCCGGGGGCCATCATCGCTCAAGATGGCGTGCATGGCCGCCAGAGTGAGCACATGGTTGCAAAAGATGGAGAGGTTGGTGAACCCCAGCTGATCGGCCTGGCGCAGGACCAGGGCGGTCGGTGGGGTGGTGGTCTCAAACCCGATGGCAAAAAACACCACCTGACGCTCAGGATTGTCGCGGGCAAGGGCCAGGACATCCAGTGGGGAATAGACCATGCGCACATCGCCCCCTTCGGCCTTGACCTTCAGTAGAGAGGTTCCACCCGAAGCAGGCACCCTCAACATATCGCCATAGGTGCAGAGGATCACCTGCGGGTTTTGGGCCAGTTCGATGGCCATATCCAGGCGGGCCATGGGCAACACACACACCGGGCAGCCCGGCCCATGAATCAGTTCGATTTCCCGGGGCAAGAGATCCACCAGGCCATCACGAAAAATCGCATGGGTATGGCCACCACAAAACTCCATCAAGCGGTAGCTTCGGCCTCCCCTGACCTGCTGATGGATCAGCCGGGCGATGTGTTCGGCCTTGTCTCCATCGCGAAATTCATCGATATACTTCATGGTGTGCTCTCGTGGCCCTGGGCGTGCGCCAAGGCCTCCAGCTCACCAAACAGCGCCAGGGTCTTGTCCGCCTCCTCCTGGTCCAGCTTTTTCAAGGCCACCCCCACATGCAGGATCACGTAGTCACCCACCTGAAGATCATCAACCAGGGCAATGTTGATGTTCTTCCTGATCCCACCCAGATTCGCCGTGGCGGTCTGGTCATCCACCAACGCATCAATTCGGACCGGTACGGCCAGGCACATAGGACAACCTCTCCAAGAACTGTGACTCATCGGCCTTCCTTGCCATGGATGCAACCCAGGCCTGGCCCAGGGCCAGCCCGGTATCATTCACCGAAACCCGTTGCGGAAAATACACCTCCAGCCCCCTGGCTTGCAGGCGGGCCAACAATGCCTGGCGCAACACGCCATTCAAGAAACAGCCCCCGGACAGCACCACCTTCCTGAGGCCCGTGTCTTCACTGGCCCTCTCCAGCCATGCTTCCAGCCCCCCGACCAAACCGGCATGGAAGACTTCTGCTCCCTCCCGCGGATCGGTCAAGGTGGACACCGCCGACAGCAAGGGCCAGAAACTCAGTTGCCCATCCTTCAGGGTCCAGAGTCTTTCGGCAAGCGTTGGCAGGCCCCTCACCAGGGCTTCCAGTTGCATGGCGGCCTGGGCTTCATGGCTTTGGTGGCTGCACACCCCCAGAAGGCCGGCCGCAGCATCAAAAAGTCGCCCTGCGCTCGTGGTGGGCCTGCATAGATGCGGCCTTGCCAGGAGTTTTTGCAACAGGGCATGACCCGGCTGATCACCAGGATCAAAGGCCGCAGAGGCCTTGAGCCCTAGCTGGTGCAACACCCCGGCCGCCAGACGCCAGGGTTCCCTGGCGGCCTGATCGCCACCGGGTAATAACAGCGGAGCCAGTTCCCCCAGACGGATGAATCCCAGGGGATTGACCTCCAGAAGCTCACCCCCGCGGGCCTGACCCTCTTCTCCCAGGCCCTGACCATCCAGGACCAGGCCCAGCACCCTCTCCTGTAATCCGAACTCCGCCATCACGGCGGCCACATGGGCATGATGATGCTGGACCTGCAGCCACGGCAGCTGCCATTGCCTTGCCAGTTCCTCAGCCAGGCGCGAAGAGTAAACATCCGGGTGCAGGTCACTGCAGATCACCTCCGGCTGAAAATCCAGCAGTTGGCAGAGGTGTTCAGCCGTTGCCCGCAGGCGTCGACAGGTCGTGGCCTGATCCAGATCCCCTACGTATTGGGAGAGGCATGCCTGGTCTTCACCCAGCAGGCAGACACTGGTTTTCAGGTAAGCCCCCAGGGCCAATACCCGCACCGGCGACGCCTCAGACAGCGTCAGGTGCACAGGGGCCAGTCCCCGGCCTGGTCTCACCAGGGCCCGGGGTGAACGACTGGCTTGAAACACGCTGTCATCGCAACCGGTGATCATCTCCCGGTCGTGCAACAACCAAAGGTCGGCAATATCGGCCAGTTGTTCCAGTGCCTGGTGATTGTCCGTGATCAAGGGCTGGCCACTCCGGTTGGCACTGGTGGCCACCCAGGCGATGGATAAGGGGTGTTGCAACCAACCACTGCCTTTCGGCTGACCCAACAGAGTATGGAACAGTAGCCAGTGCAAGGGGGTGGAAGGCAGAAGCACCCCCAAATCCTTTAACCCTGGTGCCAGGGCTTCCACCATCAACTGGCTTGCCGCTCCCTCCTTATAGGGCACAATCAGCAGGGGCGCCGCCGCAGACTCCAGCAGCGCCCGGTCCTCACGACTCAACTGCACCCAGGGTTCCAGCGACGCCCCATTCAGGGCCATGATCGCCAGAGGCTTGTGTGGCCGACATTTTCTATGACGCAGCTGCGCGATGGCCGCCGGATCATCGGCGGCACACATCAAGTGAAAGCCCCCCATGCCCCGAATCGCCAGGATCTTCCCGGCTTGCAGGCCAGCAACGGCCCGTTCCAGGGGGTCCCCCGAAAGGGGTTCGCCATCGGCTGTCGAACACCAGAGACGGGGGCCACACTGGGCACACGCATTGGGCTGGGCGTGGAAGCGCCGGTCGGCCGGGTTCTGGTATTCATCCAGGCAGGCGGGACACTGCTCAAAGGCCTGCATGCTGGTATGCGGGCGGTCATAGGGCCTTTGCCGCATCAGGGTGTAGCGTGGACCACACTGGGTGCAATTAATAAAGGCATAGCGCCAGCGACGATCCCGGGGGTTAAACATCTCCTCCAGACAAGCCGGGCACGGGCGGGTATCCAAAGGCACCTGCAAGCTCAGGGTCTCTTGGCTATTGAGGCTGGGCGCAATCGTAAAGGCCTGATAGGCAGACGTATCCAACCACTCCTCCTGGCAGGCAGATATCCGGGCTTGGATCGGTGCCTGCATCAGCAAGCGGTGTTTGAAATCCTCAAGTGCAGGCAGCGCCCCTTGCAAATGGATACTCACCCCGCCCCGGGTATTGCTCACCTGTCCCGCCAGGTTCAAATCCCGGGCCAGACGATACACAAAGGGACGAAAGCCCACGCCCTGAACCCGTCCGCTGACCCTGATTTGCAGGGTTTTCATCATTTTGCGCGAGAAACCCCGTCCCTGCCCTGCTCGCGTCCTCCTGCATGGGTTTGGGTTGAAAGGTATCGCCATAGCCATCACCCCGTTGCAGCAGGCGGCAGTGAAGGTGTGAAATGCCTGGACGACGCCTTGGTCGGTTCAGGCTGAACATAGCCCGATTCCATGCTCAGCTTCAATGTTTCAGCCGCAGTGGAAACCGCCCTATGCCAAGGTATCGGACAAATATCTCGGCACCGGTCAATCCGCGGCCCGGGTCTCCTGCCGCGCGCTCTGCGGCCCTGGCCTCAGGGTCGCTCCCGGGCGCGTCATGAGCGCGCCGCACGGAAGCGAGGGGAAAAGGCTCGGTCATAATATGATCCGGTGGGAATTTCACTACCGTCGGCCAGACACGGGGCAGCCCGTGACAAACCTTGGCCGGTCATCTAGCTTCAGGGTAAAGCCGATCCCGTCGAGGGCCCGCTCATGAACGGCATACGTGAAAACCCCGACAGTGCGCAACTGGCCTACGGCGGCGCCCTGGGCCTGCTGACCGACCTCTATGAACTCACCATGCTGCAGGCCTATCGGGAGGAAGGCCTGGAGGATGAGGCGGTTTTTTCCCTCTTCGTGCGACGCCTGCCCGCTGGGCGCAACACCCTGCTGGCCTGCGGCCTGGATACGGTGCTGGGACAGCTGGAAAACCTGTCGTTCGAGCCGGCGGACCTGGACTACCTGGCCTCCCTGGGCCCCTTCAAGGACCGATTCCTCCAGTGGCTGGCGGATTTTCGCTTCACCGGGGACGTGTTCGCCGTGGCCGAGGGCACCCCCGTCTTTGCCAACGAGCCCATCCTGGAAATCCAGGCACCGCTGCCGCAGGCACAACTGGTGGAAACCCTGGTGATGAACCAGATCCACCTGCAGACCGTGCTGGCCTCCAAGGCCGTGCGCATGGTGCATGCCGCCGACGGACGCCCCGTGATCGACTTCGGCGCCCGCCGCACCCACGGCGTGGAGGCCTCGCTCAAGGGGGCCCGGGCCTTTCATGTGGCGGGCATTGCCGGCACCTCCAATTGCCTGGCCGGACGCCTGTACGGCGTGCCGGTCAGGGGCACCATGGCCCACAGCTACATCCAGGCCCACGACAGCGAGGCCCAGGCGTTCGAGGCCTTCTCCCGCCTCTATCCCGACACCGTCCTGCTGGTGGACACCTACGACACTCTGACCGGCATCGACCGCGTGATCGAACTGGCTCGGCAACGCGGCGATGCCTTCCGGATACGCGCGGTGCGATTGGACTCCGGCGATCTGGGCAAACTGGCCCGGGCGAGCCGCGCCCGTCTGGACGCGGCCGGGCTGAACGCCGTGGAAATCTTTGCCAGCGGCAGCCTGGACGAACATGCCATCGCCGGACTGATTGCCGACGGCGCCCCCATCGACGGCTTCGGCGTGGGCACCAGCCTAGGCGTGTCCCGGGATGCCCCGGACCTGGACATCGCCTACAAGCTGGCCGAATACGCGGGACAGGGTCGCCTCAAGCTCTCCAGCGGCAAGCCCATCCTGCCCGGACGCAAACAGGTCTTTCGGGAGCAGCACGGCGGTGAATTCAGCGCCGACACCATCGGCCGCGCCCACGAAGACCTGCCCGGCACCCCCCTGCTCCAGCCGGTGATGCGCGACGGCCAACGCCTGGCGGACCACATGCGGGACCTGAATGCCATCCGCGAGCACGCCCGACATCAGGTGAGTCTCCTGCCCGCATCCATCCAGGGCCTGATGCCCCCGGACATCCCTTACACGGTCCACACCAGCCCGGCCCTGCAGCAGCATCAGGCCGAGGTGACCCGCCGGGTCAGCCAGGGCCGCTGATCCCCGGCCCTTTCGAGCCCCGCGCCCCGGAGGTATGCCCACCATGACCGACCCCCATGCCACCCCCCGCGTCGGCGACGCCCTGATCATCGTCGATGTGCAGAATGATTTTTGCGCGGGCGGACAGCTGGCCCTGAATGACGCGGACGCGGTGGTGCCGGTGCTCAATCGATGGATCGCCCATGCCCGATTCCTTGAACTGCCGATCTTCGCCTCCCGGGACTGGCACCCCACCGGACATTTGAGCTTTGAGGAACGCGGCGGCCCCTGGCCACCCCATTGCGTGCAGGACACACGGGGCGCTGCCTTCCACCCGGACCTGGAACTCCCCGCCGACACCATCAAGGTCACCAAGGGGGTGCGCTTTGATCAGGATCAGAACTCGGCCTTCGATCAGACCGGCCTGGCCGAGGAACTGCGGCACCGATGCATCCAGCGCCTGTGGCTGGGTGGCCTGGCCCAGGATGTCTGCGTGGCCGCCACCGCCCTGGACGCTCGACAGACAGGCTTCCAGGTGTTCCTCATCCAGGAGGCCACCCGCCCCGTCACGGCGCAAGGGGGCGAAGAGGCCATGGCGAAGATGCGGGACGCGGGGGTGAAGATCATCGAGTGATAACGCTTCTGGAACCCGAGGAAGACCGACATGCCAAGTGGCGGGTGGCTGGTTACGCATTCTCATGCCGTCGATTGCCAAGGCACTCACTGTGCAGCATTCTGCACCGATACAAGATCCTGTACAGGAGCAGCCCGATGGATGCCATCAGCCACACAGCCGCCAGAGCCAATCTCGCAAAAACCATGGAGCAGGTCTGTGAGGACCATTCTCCCGTGATCATCACTTCGATAACCTCGCATGTACGGATATCCACCGTGGCCTTGTATTCGCCATAGTAGACATGGAAGTGTGGCGGCGGATGCTCCTTCGGCGCGAAATACATTCACACAATAATCCCGTAGAAAATCGACATTGTTGGCACTTTGGATCCCCCCACGGTTACAGTGTTCGCCCTCCAAGCACAACACCGAAGGAAGCGCGGCGCGCGTTAGCGTGTCCGCTGGCCTGACTTGCTAGCAGCAATGTCCTTCAGACCACCAGAGACATACTTATGCAGGACACTGGACACGAGAGACTGATAAGGAAGCCCTTCCTCCAGAGCCCGACGCTGAAGTGCCTCCAGATCCCGGCTAGAGATACGTATATTGATCCTTTTGTCTTTCTTGAATGTTTCTTCGGCCATCTTGGCTAGGTACTCGCGACGACCAGCATCCAAGTCCGACTCAAACTTTCCGGATTCGTATGCCTCAAGCAATTCTTGCTCTTCAGGATCCAATTTGGTTTTCGCCATGTTACCCTCCTAAAAATTTCTTGGTGGCCTTGCGACTGGGAACAATCGTCTTGAGAAAGAACTCCCTATCATTTTCAACGTACGGCACCAGCCAGGCATAATCATCTATCCGAACCACGAATATACGCTGGTTTGGATACTTCTCCCTGTTGGAATGAGGTCCATCATCAAGCAAACCACCAGACTGGAGAGCAAACAGAACATCTTCGAAGGAGACTCCGCGTTCGCTCATCAGCTGCTGGTTCTTTTCGGCATTCCAGTTTATTTGCTTCATACGGCTAGTCTAGCAGACTGTGTGCCTAATGGCGTCTTGCTAACGCCAGCGCTCAGCCGCACGGCTTCATGCGTCGGCTGGAGCGCCTTGTTGTGCCCCATTTCGCCTGCATTTTTCGTAAACAAACTCCGGATCAAGATCTATTCCAGAGTCCCACTCAACCGTATCAAAAGATACCCGGACACGCTCAAAAGCATTTCGGTCCTTCAGCCGCTGAAAAACACCGAAGTCGAGATACGGCTTCATATCTAGTATCCCGCGCTCGCCATTGTCAAAATCGACTTGCAGCGTATAGTCGTCAGAAGGAGTAACGTTTGTGACTGATGGATGCATTTTGTTCACCTTACTGAAGTGGCTGAATCTTGAATGGTTCCTCACCATTCATGACCAACTCCCAATCGGCCATCAACTCGTCTTGGCGAAGCTCCGCCCATGCCAAGGCAAGTTGCGTTTGTTTCTTTGGAAGATTGCCTTCGATAATCTCGCACGTACGGATATCCACTATCGCCTTGTATTCGCCGTAGTAGACATGAAAGTGTGGCGGCCGATGCTCCTTCGGCGCGAAGTACATTCGCACAATAATCCCGTAGAACATCGATATTGTTGGCACTTTGGATCTCCCCTCGGTTACAGTGTCGGCCCTTCAAGCACAACACCCCGATCACGCGCCGGTTTGGAGCCGCGAAGCGGCGGAAAATCGGTCGCTGTGCAGCCGATTGTTAAACCCTTTGGCGTACGGTATCCTGACCATGATCAATATCCTGTACAGGAGCAACCCTATGGATGCCATTAGCTACACAGCCGCTAGAACCAATCTAGCAAAAACCATGGAGCAGGTCTGTGAAGACCATTCCCCTGTGATCATCACCCGGAGCAAGTCGCAGTCAGTGGTAATGATCTCCCTCGAGGACTACGAGGCGCTGCAAGAAACTGCATACCTTCTGCGCGCACCAAAAAACGCACGGCGTTTGCTGGAATCCGTTGCCGAGCTGGAGCAAGGCGGTGGTCAAGAAAAGGAACTTCTTGAATGAAACTCATCTTCTCCGAGAACGCCTGGGAAGACTATCTGTACTGGCAGAAAACCGACAAAAAGATTCTTAACCGAATCAACAAGCTGATCAAAGAGACCAAGCGAGAACCGTTCGAAGGTGTTGGCAAACCAGAGCCCCTAAAACACAGCCTCGCCGGGTACTGGTCCCGCCGGATCAACGAAGAACACCGAATAGTTTACAAAGTCACGGATGACGCTTTGCTTATCGCCCAGCTCCGGTATCACTACTGATTTAACGCCCGCCATCACCGGTGACAAAACCAGAGCGAAGCGGAGGTTTTGGCATCCGGTGCATGGTAAGCGCCCGAGAATCAGCACCTACCCTGCCGACCTGAGATTGACCACACTGATCCCCCACAGCATCAAGAGGAATCAGTATGGCCCGCGAACGAGCTGAACTTTGGCAGGAGCATATCACGCAGTGGCGGTCGTCCGGATTGTCCGGGATGGCCTACTGCAAGCAGGAGTCGCTGGCCTATGGCCGGTTTGTCTATTGGCGCAAGAAGCTGGCCGGTGGTTCCGCTGAGCTGGATGGGGTGGCGCCCTCCGGATTTGCCCGGGTGGCTTCAGTCACCGGGTTGGAAGCTGCGGACGGCCTGACGGTCTCCTTGCCCGGCGGTGTGTCGATCACCGGCCTGCATGCCGGTAACGTGGATCTGCTGGGTGCGATTCTGAGGCAGCTGTGATGCGCAAGCGGTACCTGCGCCCATCGTATGACCTGCCGGAGATCTACCTGTATCGGACGCCGATCGACTTTCGCAAGCAGGCCAACGGCCTGGCACTGCTGGTGGAGCAGGAGTTGGGGCACAGCCCGTTCTCGGGTGCCCTCTATGCCTTCACGAACCGGCGGCGGAACAAGATCAAGTGTTTGATGTGGGAGGACAACGGTTTCGTGCTGTATTACAAGGCCCTGGCCGAGGAGCGATTCAAGTGGCCGGGTCCGTCCGATGAGCTGATGATGTTGAGCGGCGAGCAGATCAATTGGCTGCTGGATGGGTACGACATCAGCCTGTTGCGGGGGCATAAAACGCTGCATTACGAGAGCGTTGGATAGCACTTTTTCCGTGCGTCAGGCCGTTGTTTTTGCTATAATTTCGCCATGAAAACAGCGCCTGATAACACCTCTTCAAGCCCTGATTTCAGCGGTCTGCGCACCGCTGAAATGATGGCGGTTATCAGCGATCTCCAACAGCAATTGGCCTCCCAAGAGGAAGCCATCAGGCAACGCGATGTCCGCATCGCGGTCCTTGAGGAACTGCTGCGCCTCAAGAAGATCCAGCAGTTCGGGGCCAGCAGTGAGAAGCAGACCGGCCAGATCAGTCTGTTTAATGAGGCCGAGCTGGAAGCCGAGATCGATGCGCTGCGTGACCAGCTCCCCGACGACGATACTGAAGAAGACGACGCACCACGCGCCCCCCGCAAGCGTCGCCAGCGCAGCTTTTCCGACGAGCTGCTGCGCGAGCGCATTGAGCTGACCCTCAGTGATGAAGAGAAGGCCGGCGCCACCAAGACCTTCTTCACCAAGGTGAAAGAGGAACTGCACTTTATTCCCGCCCAACTGAAGGTGCTGGAGTACTGGCAGGAAAAGGCCGTCTTCGAGCAGGACGGTGAAGAACGTCTCGTCGCCGCATCCCGTCCGGTTCATCCGCTGGGCAAGTGCATCGCCACCCCCTCCCTGCTGGCTTATCTCATCACCTCCAAGTATGCCGACGGCCTGCCACTGTACTGGCAGGAGCAGATGTTCAAGCGCCTGGGGCATGAAGTCAGCCGCACGAGCATGGCCCACTGGATCATCCAGCTGGGGGACGTGTTCAAGCCGCTGATCAACCTGATGCGGGAAGAGCAAAACAGCGGTGATTACCTCCAGGCCGATGAAACCCGCATCCAGGTGCTCAAGGAAGACGGCAAGAGCGCCCAATCCGACAAATGGATGTGGGTCACCCGGGGTGGCCCACCGGATCGACCCTCGGTCCTGTTCGAGTATGACCCTTCCCGCGGGGGCACGGTACCGGTCCGATTACTGGATGACTTCAAGGGCATCCTGCAGGCCGATGGCTATTCCGGCTACGGGCAGGTGTGTGCGCTCAACCAGCTGACCCGGATCGGCTGTTGGGATCACGCCCGCCGCAAGTTCGTGGAAGCATCGCGAGCCGCGCCAGGCATGGACAAAAAGCGCCAGCCCTCAAAAGCCGACGTGGCCCTGAGCTATATCCGGAAACTGTACCGGATCGAGAAGGCCGCCCAGGATCTGACGGATGCCGAGCGCTACCAGGTTCGTCAGGAAAAGAGCCTGCCAGTGCTCCAGGCGTTCAAAGCCTGGCTGGAGGCCAACGTGGGTAAGGTCATGAAGGGCTCGCTCACCCGCACCGCCATGGACTACACCC
>NZ_JAJNAN010000029.1:0-36407 GCF_022227565.1 Ectothiorhodospira sp. 9100 | reverse complement strand
ATGTAGCAACCACCGGTGCGCTCCAGGGTGTGGGACAGGGGCAGAAAGGAAAGAAACAGATCCTCGCCCCCCATGGGGGCACACTGCTGGGCGGCATAGGCGTTCTGGAGGATGTTCTGGTGGGTCAGCATCACGCCCTTGGAACGACCCGTGGTACCCGAGGTGTACACCACGGTGGCCAGGGCGTCGGGGTCGACCTCGCGGGTCACCAGCTCGTGGTCACCCTCGGGAGCCCATTCGTCCAGGCACCTGAGGCGCTTGTCCTCGGGAAATTCTGCCGGGTCCACCGGCTGGAGGGTGATGATGCGATTGACCGTATCCAGCCGCTCGCGAACCTCCTGAAGACGTTTCCATTGCTGACGCCCCCCCAGGAGCAGCAGCTTCGCCCCGGCATCCTTGAGGATGTAGGCGATGTTGTCCGGTCGGTCGTCGGTGTACAGCGGCACGGTGATCAGGCCAAGGCCCAGGCAGGCCTGATCAAAGATCACCCATTCCTGACAGTTACGCAGCATGACCGCAACGCGGTCTCCCGGTGAAAGCGCTTCCTTTTGCAGTGCCGACTGCCAGCGGGCCACCTGCGCCCCCACCTGCTGCCAGTTGCGTGACACCCATTCGGAAGCCGACGGATCATACTGTTTGTAAGCCACCATTCCCGGGCTTCGCTTGACTCGCTCCCTGAACAGTCCAGCCAGGGTTCCCGCTTCCCCCGGCGTGATGACGTGATTGGGCTCGCCCATGTTGACTCCTCTGCTGTCGGGGTACTTGGCCCCGGGTTCTTGCCCGTGAGGGAATCTCGTCCTGCAGCGCATCATGGCCGGGTGAGCACGGTATCCCCAAGTTTTGCCTGAATATATCGCGATTGCCCAGTATAATCACCGGGATGGTCGGTTTTGGTGTGCTGTGTCAGTTCAATGTCGTGGCAGCCCACAGGCGGGCTCGCAAACCCCAGCCGGTGGCAAAGCCACGCTGGCGGAAGCGCACCTGGCCATCGGCGTCCACCACGAAAGTGGCCGGTACCGCGCCCACGCCGAAGCGGGCTGACAGGGCACCGGTTTCGTCCACCAGCACCGGATGGGTGTAGTCATGCTCGTGCATGTAGGCCCGCAGCTCCAGGGCACCGCCGGACTGCATGGCCAAAGTGAGCACCGGCCAGTCCTGACTGATGGACTCGATGGCTGGCTGTTCAACGCGGCAGATACCACACCAGGTGGCCCAGAAGTGCACCAGCACCGGCTGTCCACGATAGTCCGACAGGCTCACCGGTGAGCCGTCCAGCAGTGCGCCCTGAAGCGGCGGTGCCTCGCCGGAGATCATGTCCCGCTGTAACCAGGCCTTGATGGCCAGGAACACCAGCAGGATGATGATCCATTCCAGGGCACGGCGCAGCCAGCGCCGCCGTCCGGTATGCTTGGAGGTGTCACTCATGGCTGGGGGATGATCGCCTGCTGTAGAGAGAGAGCGTTCGTCGAACGCCATGGGGAGAACGTGACGGTTTGATACCGGTCCAAACCATTATCAACAGGCCCACGGCCTGCCCGCAAGCCAACGGGGACTCAAGATTCATGACCACATCCACCGTACAACCGCTGCGCCACTTCAAGGTTCCGGAAACCGCCTGGGTGGAAAGGCAGATGCCGCACTACACGGGAGCCGAGCGTGACCGGGTGATCGAGCGCATCAAGACTTTGCTCAAGGAACAGGATGCCACCCTCGTGGCCCACTACTATGTGCACGAGGACCTGCAGATGCTCGCCGAACAGACCGGCGGCTGCGTCTCCGACTCCCTGGATATGGCTCGTTTCGGCAAGGAGCACCCCGCCTCCACCCTGGTGGTGGCGGGCGTCCGCTTCATGGGAGAGACGGCCAAGATCCTGAGTCCGGAAAAAAGGGTCATCATGCCGACCCTGGAGGCAGAATGCTCCCTGGACCTAGGCTGCCCGGCAGATGAATTCATCACCTTCTGTGATCAGCATCCGGACCGCACGGTGGTGGTGTACGCCAACACCTCGGCCGAGGTGAAGGCGCGCGCCGACTACGTGGCCACCTCCAGCATCGCCGTGAAGCTGGTGGAACACCTGAAGGACGAGGGCAGAAAGATTCTCTGGGCGCCCGACCGGCACCTGGGTGCCTACATCCAGAAGACCACCGGCGCCGACATGGTGCTGTGGCATACCGCCTGCGTGGTGCATGATGAATTCCGTACCCGGGCGCTGAAGGATCTGCAACAGGCACACCCGGATGCCGCGGTGCTGGTGCACCCGGAGTCCCCTGCGGGCGTCATTGAACTGGCCGATGCGGTAGGCTCCACCTCACAACTCATCCAGGCGGCCCGTGAACTGCCCCACGAGACCCTGATCGTGGCCACCGACAGCGGCATCTTCTACAAAATGCGTCAGGCGGCCCCCCACAAGACCTTTCTGGAAGCCCCCACCGGCGGTCACAGCGCCACCTGCCGCAGTTGTGCCCATTGCCCCTGGATGGCCATGAACGGCCTGGGCAATCTGCTGGAAGTGCTGGAAAAGGGGGGTAACGAGATCCATGTGGAGGAAACCGTACGCCAGGGGGCGCTGCGCTCCACCCAGCGCATGCTGGATTTCGCCAGCGGTCAGCACACACCAGTGCTGGGGCGTGGGGACGCCTGATCCCATGGCGCCGCCGGACCGACTCTGGACCCCGTGCCCGTGAGCGACGAGGCGGCGCCCCAGCCCGTCATTCCCATGGCGGTGTTCCGCAAGATGGTGGCGCAGCTGCCGGCGGAGCAACTGTCCCGCCTGCCGCCGGAAAAACTGCCGGAAAACATCCCGCTGGACCTGGTGGACGAGGCCCCCTACTACTCCCGTCGCGCGGTGGAGAGCCTGATCCTCTCGGCCAACGCCTATCATCTGGAACGCAGGCTGCACATACAGGAGCAGTATGGCCCGGAGGTGATGAGCGCTCTGGACAAGTCGCAGGTGGTTGGCAATACCGCCAACGTCAAGATCTTCTGGCAGAAACTGGAAGGCCTGGGGCAGCTTTACGAGCAGTGGCACAGGGAACACACCCCCCAGAACCTGGACCGTCTCGGCAACCAGATCCGTACCCTCAATGCCCTGTTGCTGGATATCAGGGCCGAAAACGCAGACACCACCCGCTCGGCCCAGTTGTTACGGGATCAGGTCTACGCGCCAGACCATGCGCCGGTGTTTCAGCAGGCCATCGAGCGGTTGCATGAACACAGCGAGCGCATCGAGAACCTGCTGGCCCAGTATTTCCGTATCCGCATCACGGTTGCCCAGCACGAGATGCAGGTACGCCTCAAGCAGATCAACACCCTGGACCAGCAGGCGGAAACCCTGCGCGAGCAGATCGAGGATCTGCGCACACAGCTTGAGGACTCCCAGACCCTATGGCGTCGAGCGGTCAAGCGCCTCCACGCCGATCAGCAGGCGGAGCACCTGCAATCGCGCATCATGGCCCTGGCAGCGGAACTGCGCTCTCGGGAAGTGAGCATCTCGGAAACCCAACTGACCCAGTGGCTGGATGCCCTGGTGGACGCGGCCCTGCATCCTCTGACCCGGGCATCCGTTTCCCGTCACATGGGCGACGGGCGCATGGCCTTGTACAGCCTGCTCAGCCGCTACTGTCAGCAGCAGGAGAACTCGGCCCGCCAAATCGCCCGCAATCCCTTCCTGCAGGTGGATCCGGCCCAGGCCATCCGCTTCGTCCTGCTTTCCGAGCAGTTCATCCTGGACTACTTTCGCAAGAAGCGGAACGAGACAACAGCCTGGATCAGCGACGTGGCCCAGGTGAAGAGCGAGGACCTGGATGGGCTGGAGCGGGAGATACTCAGCGAGTTGAAACGCTCGAGCCGATTCAAGCGCAAGTCCAGCGGTTGAGGGGCCTGGAGGGCTGGTGCCTGCCGACAGCCTCAATACACCTTGGGCGCCCCCTGCGGACGGGTCTTGAAGAACCGCAGTGTCCAGAGATACTGAGCTGGATCGCGGCGGATCAGGGCCTCCAGGGCAGCGTTCATGAGGGCTGCGTCCTGCACGTCGTCCCCGGTGGGAAAATCAGCGAGGGGCTCGGCCATGACCAGTTCATAACGATCCTCATCGACCCGGTAGAAACCCATGCTGGGTACCACCGGAGCACCGGTGAGGCGCGCCAGGCGACCCAGGGCAGGGATGGTCGCCTTGGGCACCCCGAAGAAGGGGGCAAACACCGTGTGGGCGGGGCCCAGATCCTCATCCGCCAGATAATAGAACACCTTGCCCTGCCGGGTGTGGCGGATGGCCGGGCGCAGCCCCTGATCCCGGGCAAACATGGCGGCGCCATACTGGGAACGACTGCGGGTGTTGATCCACTCGATGATGGGGTTCTTCATGGGCTTGGCAAAAGACACCCCGCCGCACTCCAGGCTCAACCTCAAGCCACCAAAATCCAGGGCCGGGGCATGGGCGGCACAGATGATGGCCGGCTGGCCCTGGCGCTGCATCTCCAGCACACCCGCTTCATCCATCAGTTGCAAACGCGCCCGATGGCGCCGGAGGCTGCCAAACCAGAGCACGGGGTAATCCACAAAACATTGCCCGACGATACGAAAATGCTCACGCAACACACGCTCGCGCTCTGCTTCCGTCCACTCGGGAAAGCACAGCCGCAGGTTCACGCGGCCAATCTGCCGCCGGCGCCCGCCGGTCACCCAGGCCAGCCAGCCCACCATCCGCCCCAGCCCCCGAGCCACGGGCCGGGGTAACCACATGGCCGCCCACAGCAGGCCGATACCCAGCCAGGTCCCCCAGTATCGCGGATGCAGCATGGCCCGCTCGAAGTGGGTGCGGTAGCCCTCCGGGGCCTGGACCCCCGCGTCAGTCATGGCGCCCCTCTTCCACCGCGATCCGCTTTTCCAGCCGCTTGCGGAAGATGCGCATCTCCTTGGCTGCCTGGATATCCCCGCGGGACTCGGCCACCGTGATGCCCTCGTTATAGGCATCCAGGGCCTCGAACAGCGCCCCGCTCTCGTCCAGGGCCCGCCCCAGCAACTTCCAGGCGGCAGAATAGGCCGGATCATGGCCCACGGCGGCCCGCAAATGGATGGACGCCTCACCGGGGCGACCGTCGGCCAGATAGGCATTGCCCAGGGAGAATCGCAGCAATTGATTATCCTGACCGTCGGCCAGCATGGCCTCGAAGCGTTCGATATTGGTCATGTTCGGCCCGTTCGTTTTACAAAAATGAGCAACCAGTATAACGTCAACCCAAGCAGGCAAAACCCGGACGGGCCTACAGGAATGTCACGCTGACCTGGAACAGGCGTTCCACCTCGTTGACGCGTTTCTTGTCCGTGAGGAACAGGATCACGTGGTCCTCCGACTGCACCACGGTGTCGCGGTGGGCAATGATCACCTCGTCGCCGCGCACCAGGGCACCGATGGTGCAGCCCTTGGGCAGCTTGATCTCCTCCACCCGGCGACCCACCACCTTGGAGGTCTTGCGATCGCCATGGGCCACCGCCTCGATAGCCTCGGCGGCGCCACGACGCAGGCTGTGCACGGCCACCACATCGCCGCGGCGCACATGGGTGAGCAGGGCGCCGATGGTCACCTGCTGCGGTGAGATGGCGATATCGATCACCCCGCTCTGCACCAGCTCCACGTAACTGGGACGGTTGATCAGCGACATCACCGTGCGGGCGCCCAGGCGCTTGGCCAGCATGGCGGAAAGGATGTTGGCCTCATCATCGTCGGTGACCGCCACATAGACATCCGTGCCCTCGATGTTCTCTTCGATGAGCAGTTCCTTATCCGCCGCATCGCCCATCAGCACCACCACATGATCCAGGGTCTCGGCCAGCTCCTTGGCCCGGGCCGGGTTGCGCTCGATGAGCTTGACGGAGAAATGCGGACCCAGGTTCTGGGCCAGGCGCTTGCCGATGTTGCCGCCCCCGGCGATCATCAGGCGCCGATAGGGCTTGTCCAGGCGCCGCAACTCACTGGTCACGGCGCGGATATTGCGTCGCGCGGCAATGAAGAAGACCTCGTCATCCACCTCGACGACCGTGTGGCCCTCGGGGAAGATGGGCTTCTCGCGCCGGAAGATGGCCGCTACCCGGGTCTGCACACCGGGCATGTGGGTGGCCAGGTGCTTGAGCTCCTTGCCCACCAATGGCCCCCCATGATAGGCGCGCACCGCCACCAGGGAGACCCGGCCATCGGCGAAGTCCAGCACCTGCAGGGCCCCCGGATGCTCGATGAGGCGCTGGATGTAATTGGTGACCACCTCCTCGGGACTGATGAGCACATCGATGGGCAACGATTCCGGGGTGAACAGGGCTCGGTATTCCAGATACTCGATACCCCGTACCCGGGCGATCTTGGTGGGGGTATGGAACAGGGTATACGCCACCTGACAGGCGATCATGTTGGTCTCATCGGAATTGGTGACCGCAATGATCATGTCCGCATCCCGCGCACCGGCGCTGATGAGCACGTCCGGATGGGAGGCGAAGCCGACGATGGTGCGCAGGTCCAGGCGGTCCTGAAGGGCCCGCAGGATGTCCGGGCGGGTGTCCACGACAGTGATATCGTTGGCCTCGTTGGCCAGATTATGGGCCACCGTGCTACCCACCTGGCCCGCGCCCAGTATCAGTATTTTCATGGTTCAGTCCCGGGACTTCTTCGGCTCGATGCCAAGGGCGCGCAGTTTACGATACAAATGCGTGCGTTCAAGCCCCACCCTTTCCGCCAGGCGGGTCATATGGCCATCCACCTGCTCCAGCTGACGCAGCAGATAATCCCGTTCGAACTGTTCGCGGGCCTCGCGCAGCGGCAGTTGTGTATTGATCTCCAGGCCCTCCCGGGATCCCACGGGCTGGGGGGCAATCCCGGCCAGCGCGGCCTCCACCTCGGCTGCGTCCACTTCATCGGCGTTCCCCAGAATCAGCAGGCGCTGTACCAGGTTGCGCAGTTCGCGGATATTGCCCGGCCAGGGGTGACGGGCCAGGCGGGCCCGGGCACCCCCGCTGAAATGGCGCTGGGGCAGGCCCTCCTCCTGATGAAAGGCGTGAACATAGTGCTCCAGCAGTTCCGGGATGTCGTCCACATGCTCGCGCAGCGGCGGGATGTGCAGGGGCACCACGCTAAGGCGATAGTAGAGATCCTCGCGGAACTGCCCGGCGGTCACCCGGGCCCGCAAATCCTCCTGGGTGGCGGCCACCACCCGCACATTGACAGCGATGGGATCGCTACCGCCCACCCGGGTCATGCGCTGGCCCTCCAGGGCGGTGAGCAACCGGCCCTGGGTGTGCGGATCCATCTGCGCCACCTCGTCCAGGAACAGTGTGCCGCCGCTGGCCTGCTCCAGCAGCCCGTAGCGGATGCGGTGGCCCTGTTCCTGACCGAAGATCTCCACCACCGCCTCATCGGCACTCATGGCCCCCACCGGCACCTCCACGAAGGGTCGGCCGGCCCGGGCACTGCAGACATGCAGATACCGGGCAAACATTTGCTTGCCCACCCCGGCCTCACCGGTGATCAGCACCCAGGTATCGTGCTGGGCGATGCGGTTCACCTGATCCCTAAGGGCCTGCATGGCCGTGCTGGAACCTTCCGGCTCAACGGTGTTGTGGGAACGCCGACGCAGGCCGATGTTTTCCCGGGTGAGCCGGTCGGCCTCCAGGGCCCGCTCCACGGTAAGGGTGAGCTTGGCCAGTGAGAGCGGTTTTTCCAGGAAATCATAGGCCCCCAGACGGGTGGCCTCCACAGCACTCTCCACCGTGCCATGGCCGGACATCATGATTACCGGGCTGGGCTGCCCCCCCGCCTCGATCCATTCCTTGAGCAGGGAAATGCCATCGCCATCGGGCATCCAGATATCCAGCAGGATGAGGTCGAAGCGGCGTTTGCGACGCTGCTCCCGGGCCTCTTCCACCGTGCCCGCCACGGCCACACCGTAGCCCTCGTCTTCCAGGATCTCCTGTACCAGACCACGAATATCCGGTTCGTCATCCACCACCAGGATATAGGATTCGCTCACACCACCTCCCGAGACTCATGGGTATCGGCAGGGCTGTCTTCGGAAAGTGGCAAATGGATGCTGACCACCACCCCACCCTCCGGGCGGTTGGCCGCCCGCACCATGCCGTTATGCTCTTCGACCAGTTTCCTGACAATGGCCAGGCCAAGCCCCGTCCCTTTGGGCTTGCTGGTCACATAGGGTTCGAACAACCGCGTCATCATGTCTTCCGACAGGCCGCGGCCATTATCCAGCACGAGAATTTCCACCATGCTGCGGTGACCGTCCACCTGCTGACGGGTCTGGAGGCTCAGGCAACCGTCGTCCATGCCTTCCAGGGCCTCCAGACCATTCTTGATGAGATTATGCAGCACCTGGCGCAAGCGGCCCGCATCCGCCCGCAGCGGCGGCAGGCGCTCATCCAGGCTCAGTTCAAGGCGCACGCCGACATCCCCGTGACGATACAATTCCGCCACCTCACGCACCAGTTGATTCAGGTCCAGAGGCTTGATGGCCAGGGCCGGAGGCCGAGCATAATCGCTGAAGGCGTTGACCATGGCCTTCATGGCCTCCACCTGGTTGATGATGGTCTGCGTGGAACGCTGCAGAATCAGGGCCTCGGCCTCCTTGAGGTGCGGCTGCAATTTGCGCTCCAGACGCTCGGCGGAGAGCTGGATGGGGGTGAGTGGGTTCTTGATCTCATGGGCCAGGCGCCGGGCCACCTCCGCCCAGGCGGCATCCCGCTGGGCCTGAATCAGGGTGGTGATGTCATCGAACACCACCACCGGACCACCCCGCAGGCCGCTCCCATGGGACAACCAGACACCCCGGCACATGAGTACCTTGCGACCGCCGGCACCAAAAGCGGTGAGTTGCTCGCTCCATTCCGGTCGGCGTTCGGAGAAGAACGGGCCCAATTCTTCCTGAAACCGCTCCACCACGCCGGAGTGACGGGCAATTTCGTCCAGATCGTGCCCCAGATGACGCTCCAGATCCACCTCCAGGATCTGCGAGGCGGCGGCATTCGCCGTGCGCAGGGTCAGGCGGCGATCCAGGGTAATGACGCCGGAAGAAAGGTTCTGCAGCACGGCTTCCAGGTACATGCGCTGACTTTCCGCCAATCTGCGGCTGCGCTCCACCTCGTCGCGGGTGGCGGCCAGGGTGGCGGTCATGGCATTGAACGAGCGCACCAGAAAACCCAGTTCATCATTCTGGGTGACAGGGAGCTTCTTGTGATACTCACCGGCAGCCACGGCGCGAGTGCCCTCAGCCAGTTCCTGGATGGGTGCCACCAGGCGTCCGGCAGAGTACAGGGCCCCCCAGACAGCGGCCATCACTGATACCAGCAGGGCCAGGGACAGGGTGATGGTGAAGCTTTGCTTGATCGGGCCCCGCAGATAGGCAAATTCCTTGTACTCGGAGAAGGCATCCTGGACGCTGTCGGCCAGGGCCCCCATGCGTGGCGCCACCGGATACACCGCCTGCAGGATGCGGCCATCTCCAGAGGGGCTACGGCTGGGCACCGGCGTGACCACGCGGATATGCAGTCCTTCGTCATACACGGGCTCCAGGGCCGAGTATGTACGCCCCTGGGACAAGAGCATCAGTACCTCCCCGGCAGGCAAGGTGGGCAGGCGCTGCAGGGTGGCACCACTGGTGTAGGCGATGATGCGGTTGTCGGCCCCGAACAGGGCCAGTTCCATGGCCCGGCTGTCGTCGCGCATGTCTCCCAGACGCAACGCCGCCAGGGCCTGGGAGACATCCACCAGATCCCGGGCCAAGGACTCGGTCTCCTGGGTGTGCTGGCGCACACGCAGATCCAGGGACGAACGGGACAGTTCCAGGGCATCCTCCAGGGCCTTTTCCACGCGCACATCGAACCAGCTGTCGATGCCCTGATCCAGAAAGGTGATGGAGAAGTAATACACCACCATGACCGGCACCAAGGCCAGGCCCACGAAAAGGGTCACCAGTTTGAGGGTCAGCCGCGATCCGGGTTCATTGCGCAGTACCCGGCGGGTCACGAGAAACAGCTTGGTACCGATCAAGGCCGCCATGAAGACCAGGGCCAGCGAGTTGAACAACAGCAGCCAGATGTAAAGGCGCTCGAAGCGCTCGGAGTTCTGGGCCGCATCACTCATCACCAGCAGCGACAGCAGCAGCACCACGAAGATGATGCCCATGGGCAGCAGGCCCAGCGAGAGTCGTCTCAACGCAATGACCATGTATACCAGTCGCTCGCTGGGCTCCACTCACTCATCACATAACCCCGCACCCGCAGCGGCAGCGGCAGGGCATCCACCCGCAGCCGGGTGCGCAAACGGATTCGGTAGTCCTGTCCATCCTGAAGCAGGGAGGCATCCAGCAATGGCAGTTCATCCAACGCTCCCAGGGTGAACAAGGCCGACTGCAGACGATAGAAGGTGCGCTTCACCCCCGTGTTCAGATGGGTGATCACGTACAGTCGGCTCAGGGCATGGTATTCCAGACGATAACGCTGGGAGAGTTCGGCCACGGTGGCATCCCAGATCCAGTCACGACCGCGACTGACCTCTACCTGCACCTCGAAGGTGAGCTTCACACCATTGTGAAGCGCCTCATCCAGATTGGGGGTGAGGTGGTAATCGATGGTGGCGTTGAGCAGATACAGACCGTTGGCCAGTTCGGTATGGGCGGACCGAACCTTCAGGGGGGCATCACCGGACAGGGCATTGACCGGCAGGGCCACCAGCAGGGAGAGCAGGCACGACAACAGCAGCGCCCGCAAACCGTACATCCGGGTTTGTGACGCCGCGCAGGTCAACGCTTGATCAGCCGAGCATAATAGAAACCGTCCATTTCCTGGTCACCGGTGAGGATCTGGCGACCCACCGTTCGGGCGCGGCCCCAGGAAGCCTGCAGAGGGGATTCGCTGGCCGAGGGTTCATCGTGAAGGAATTGAGCCACGGTCAAGTCGTTTTCATCCGGCAACAGGGAACAGGTGACATACAGAAGCATACCCCCGGGCGCCAGCAGCGGCCAGAGCGCCCGCAGCAGTCGGGCCTGCTCGGTGGCCAGGGCGGGGATGTCCGCATCCCGGCGCAGCAACTTGATGTCCGGATGCCGACGGATCACGCCGGTGGCGGAACAGGGTACATCCAGCAGGATGCGGTCATAGACCGCGCCCTGATGCCAGTTTTCAGGCCTGGCCCCGTCACCGGCCACCAGGCGGGCCTGATACCGGCCACGGTCCAGGTTCTCCCTCACCCGATCCAGGCGCCCGGCCTGGCTATCCAGGGCGGTGATGTCCAGATCGCCACCGGCCTGTTCCAGGAGATGCAGGGTCTTGCCCCCGGGGGCTGCGCAGGCATCCAGCACTCGCTGTCCCGGGTGGCAGTCCAGCAAAGGGGCCGCCAGTTGTGCCGCGGCGTCCTGAACCGAGACCTCGCCGGCCTGAAAACCGGGCAGGGTCTCCACCGCCACCGGTTCGGACAGGATGAGGGCCGAGGGCACCTGTTCGAGGGGATGGGCCTGAAGGCCTGCCGCCGCCAGCCGGGCCTGATAATCCGCCCGCGAGCCCCGGTGCAGGTTCACCCGCAGGGTCATGGGGGGATGGGCGTTCATGGCCTGGCAGAGGGTGTCGACATCCGCCCCATAGGCCTGCTGCAAACACCCGAAGAGCCAGTCCGGCAGGGCATGACGCAGGGCCGGCAACTGATCCACCTGCTGCCCCCAAGCCTCACCCTCGCGCTGGGCCCGGCGCAGCACGCCATTGATCAGACCCACGGCCCAGCGCTTGCGCAGGCTGCGCCCCAGATCGGCGGTCTGCTGGATGACGGCATAGTCGGGGGTATTCATGGACTGCATCTCGAACAGCCCCATCAGCAGGGCACAGGCCACGTCCTGATCCCTGCCCCGCAGGGGTTTGTCCATCCAGCCATCGAGCATGGCCTGGAGACGGCGGTGCCAGCGCAAGGTGCCGTAGCACAGGGCCTGGGTCAGGCCGCGGTCGCGGGGGGGCACCTGCTGCAGTTGATGCGGCAGGGCATCGGAAAGAGAGGCGCCGTCCTTGAGGACACGCAACAGGACCTTGAGAGCGGCTTCACGAGGTGACATGAGTTTTCCTACTGTCCCAGCACGCGGCCCAGCAGGGAGCGTCCGTTCAGAAATTCCCGCGCTGACAGCGGCTTGCCACCTGGAAGTTGCAGGCGGGTGATGCGCAGCAGACCCTCGCCAGTGGCCACATCGATGCCTTCAGGGCCCTCTGCCACCACGGTGCCGGGCGCCGCCGAGGCCTGCCCTGCGGGCAACGCCGACATCCACAGGCGCAAGGGCTGCCCCTGGTAGAGGGTCTGGGCCACCGGCCAGGGATTGAAGGCACGCACGCGACGATCCAGGCAGACGGCTCGCCGGGTCCAGTCCAGCGGAACCTCGGCCTTGCTGAGCTTCTCGGCATACGTGACCCGGGCCTCGTCCTGGGGCTTTCCCTGCAGCGAGCCTGCCTCCAGGGCCGTCAGTCCCTGGAGCAGGAGATCCGCACCCTGGTCCGCCAGGGTGTCGTGCAGGGTGGCAGCGGTGTCGTGGGCGGTGATGGGGCAAAGGGATTTGAGCAGCATGTCGCCGGTATCCAGCCCGGCAGCCATCTGCATCAGGGTGATGCCGGTCTCTTCGTCCCCGGCCAACAGGGCACGCTGGATGGGCGCGGCGCCACGCCAGCGGGGCAGCAGCGAGGCATGCAGATTCACGCAGCCCAGGCGGGGGATGTCCAGCACGGCCTGGGGCAGGATCAAGCCATAGGCCGCCACCACCATCAGGTCCGGATCGTGGGCCTGCAGCATCTGTTGAGTGGCCTCGTCGCGCAGGCGTTCGGGCTGCTCCACGGGAATCCCGTGAGCCTGAGCCAGTTGCTTGACGGGGCTGGGCTTGAGTTTTCGCCCCCGCCCGGCGGGGCGGTCCGGCTGGGTGTAGACGGCCACCACCGTATGGGGGGAGTCAATCAGGGCCTTGAGGGCGGGTACGGCGAACTCCGGCGTGCCGGCATAGACAATCCGCATCAAACTGCCTCGCGCTGCCGCGGGGCGCGACTGGGCGTGCCGTGACGGCTGGATTTTTCGAGCTTCTTGCGAATGCGATCGCGCTTGAGCTTGGAGAGGTGGTCCACGAACAGCCTGCCGTCCAGATGATCGATCTCATGCTGGATGCACACCCCCAGCAGTCCGCCCGCCTCCATCTCGAAAGGCTTGCCCTGACGGTCCAGGGCCCTCACCCGGATCCGCTCGGCCCGTGTCACCGGTTCGTAATACCCCGGCACGGACAGACAGCCCTCCTCGCACTCTGCCTCGCCCCAGCGATCGGTGATCTCCGGGTTGATGAAGCACAAGGGACGCAGCCCCTGGCCGGAGCGCTCTTCGGAGCCCTCATCGGCCACATCCATCACGATCACCCGGCGCAGCACGTTCACCTGCACGGCAGCCAGGCCGATGCCCTCGGAGGCATACATCGTCTCGAACATATCGTCCACGAGCTTGCGGATCTCGCCATCCACAGCCTTGACGGGTTCGGCCTGACGACGCAGCCGGGGATCGGGAAAACGCAGGATTTCTAGTAGTGCCATGACCGCCTATCCGCTCAATGGGTGTATTTGTGCAGCGTCAAAAACATTTCTGCTAAAGTTGTGATTCCATCAGGATCATGCCGTCCGGGCTCGCGCACGGGGAAGCCGAGACGGCCGGGACCCGCCGGGGATCGGCGGGCAAACCGCATCCGGGCCACAGGCGCCCTGGCGACGAGGGGGAACGATGTCCGCTCCATATCCGCTGCGTGTCGGACACGCGATGTCCGTCGTGACGCTTATTCTAGCGTTCCTGGCCTCGGGTTGCGCCACCGCGCCCGAGCCATCACCTGAACCGATACCTGAGCCACCCCGGGCGGAGGTGCCGCCGGAGCCCGAGGCAGAACCCGAGATCCGCATCCAGCCCACGGCCCCCGAGCGCTACGTGGTACAGCCGGGCGACACCCTCTGGGATATTTCCAACCATTTCCTGCGCGACCCCTGGTACTGGCCGGAATTGTGGGTGGCCAACCCACAGATCCCCAACCCGCACCTGATCTACCCCGGCGACATCATCACACTGTACTACGTGGATGGACGCCCGCGTCTGACGGTGGATGGCGGCCCCCGCGTGCGCCCGACCGTGAGACTCTCGCCCCGGGTACGCGCCGAACCGCTTCCACCCAGCCTTGATGTACCCATCCAGGCCCTGCAACAGTTTCTCGTGCGTCCTCGTATTGTGACAGAGGAGCAGATGGAAGATTCCGCCTACTTGCTGGCCTCACAGGACGAACGCATGGTATTTGGCGCCCATGATCGCGTCTATGCCAGGCGCCTGGCCGATGACCCCTTGGGCACCCGCTACAATATCTTCCGTGCCGGTGGCGAACTGCGCGACCCGGTCACCGGGGAAATGCTGGGATTCGAGGCCATCCCCGTGGGCGATGCCGAACTGGTACGTGAAGGGGATCCCGCCACGGTGGCACTCACCCGCAGCGACCGGGAGGCCCTCACCGGCGACCGACTGCTGCCTCAGGATGACAGTGACCAGGCCTTCCTGTTCACCCTCGGCACGCCGGACGCAGAGACCGAGGGGCAGATCATCTCCCTGTTCGATGCCATCAGCCAGATTGCCCGATTCCAGGTGGCCGTCATCAACCTGGGGGAACGCGAGGGTATCGAACGTGGTCATGTATTTGCCGCCTATCAGTCGGGCCGCGAGGTGCGCGACCGGTTTGCCGGGCGCGGCAGCGAGACCGTGACCCTGCCGGACGAGCGCGTGGGCCTGGTGATGGTATTTCGCACCTTCGAAAAGGTGAGTTACGCCCTGGTGATGGAATCCACCCATCCGATTGAGCGCGGTTTTGCGGTCAAACACCCCTGAGACAATGAAGTACGCTTCGGGGCGGACCCTCCGGTCCGCCCTTCACGCCTGAGACCCTCAACGATCATGGACACGGCTGTCCTCACATCCTGGCTTCACCTGTGGCACACCCCCGGCGTCGGGCCCGCCCTGTTTCGTCGCATCCTGGATCAATACGGCACACCCGAGGCCTTCCTGAAAGCCCCTCGCGGTGCCTGGCGCGGTCTGGACCTGAGGGACGAGGCCATTGCCGTCCTGGAAGGGGATCACCCACCTGCCGGCGTGACCGCCGACCTGGACTGGGCGACGATGGATCATCACCACATCCTGACCCTGGAAGATGCCGGTTACCCGCCGCGCCTGCGGGACATTGCCACGCCGCCCCCCGTGCTGTACGTGGTGGGCGACCCCCAGGTGCTGCACTGGCCCATGCTGGCCGTGGTGGGCAGTCGCCACCCCACCCCGGGCGGCCGCGAGACTGCCGAGGCCTTCAGCGCCCATCTGGCACGCCAGGGCCTGGTGATCGCCAGCGGCCTGGCACGGGGGGTGGACGCCGCGGCCCATGGGGGCGCCCTGGCGGCAGGCGGCCTGACGGTAGCCGTCACCGGCACGGGCCCGGACCGCATCTACCCGGGCACCCATCGGTCCCTGGCCCGACGTCTGGTGGCCGAGGGGGCCATGGTCACGGAATTTCCCGTGGGCACACAGGTCAAGCGGGAACACTTTCCCCGTCGCAACCGCATTCTCTCGGGCCTGAGCATCGGCACCCTGGTGGTGGAGGCCGCGGCCCGCAGCGGCTCTCTCATCACGGCACGCCGTGCCGTGGAACAAGGGCGCGAGGTTTTCGCCATCCCCGGCTCCATCCACAACCCCATGGCCCGGGGCTGCCACCGTCTGATCCGCGAGGGCGCCAAGCTGGTGGAAACAGCCGATGACATCCTGGAGGAGCTGGGGGCTCATGCCCTTGTTCCTGCGACGCCCCCGCTCCCCACCCCGGCCTTCCCCGGGCACGCCAGCGATCGCCCTGACCCGCCCGGGGCGCCGGAACCGGACCACGCACACCTGCTGGAAGCCATGGGTCACGACCCGGTTTCGGTGGATCAACTGGTGGGCCGCACTGGATTGACCGTGGCCATGGTTTCCTCCATGCTGCTGCTCATGGAGTTGCGCGGCCAGGTGGCCTCACTGTCCGGTGGTCGTTACGTCCGCCTGTAGCCGGAATAGCGAAGATGAAAGAGAACGTGCTCGACGTATTGATGTATCTGTTTGAAAATTATATTGATGACGATACGGAGTTGGAGCCGGATCGCGAGCAGCTGCATAACCTGCTGCTGGATGCCGGCTTCCCGGTCGCCGAAATCAACAAGGCCTTTGACTGGCTGGAGAACCTGGCCAACCAGGACACCTCGCTCAAGACCCTGCACACCGACTCGGCGCTGCGCCTTTACACGGAGCCCGAGATGAACCGTATGGATGCCACCAGCCGTGGCTTCCTGCTGTTCCTGGAGCAAAATGGCGTGCTCAGCCCATCCACCCGTGAGGTGGTGATCAACCGCGTCATGGACCTGGACACGGAAGAGATCGGCCTGGATGAACTCAAATGGATCACCCTCATGGTGCTCTTCAATCAGCCTGGCCAGGAGGCCGCCTACACCTGGCTC
The DNA here is from genome assembly GCF_022227565.1 of Ectothiorhodospira sp. 9100. Lineage (NCBI taxonomy): Bacteria > Pseudomonadati > Pseudomonadota > Gammaproteobacteria > Chromatiales > Ectothiorhodospiraceae > Ectothiorhodospira > Ectothiorhodospira sp. 9100. Next base: position 19,861 of record NZ_JAJNAN010000029.1, on the reverse strand, counting down.
GAGAGCCTGATGTTCGAGAACCCGCCGGAGTATCTGCACTGACCCCCTGCCACACAACACAGGTAGCCAGGCCATGAGCAAGCACCTGGTCATCGTCGAATCGCCCGCCAAGGCCAAGACCATCAAGAAGTACCTCGGAAATGATTTTGAGGTATTGGCCTCCTATGGTCATGTGCGCGACCTGGTGCCCAAGGAGGGTGCCGTGGACACCGAGCATGGCTTCCACATGAACTATCAGATCATTGATCGCAATGAAAAGCATGTGGAGAGCATCGCCCGGGCACTGAAAAAGGCCGATAGCCTGATTCTGGCCACTGACCCCGACCGTGAGGGAGAGGCCATTTCCTGGCACCTCTACGAGTTGCTGAACGAGCGTGGCCTGCTCAAGGATAAGGACACCCAGCGGGTCGTATTCCATGAGATCACCCAGCGGGCGGTACGCGAAGCCATCGAATACCCCCGTGGCCTGTCCAACGACCTGATCAATGCCCAGCAGGCGCGCCGCGCCCTGGACTACCTGGTGGGTTTCAATCTCTCACCGCTGCTATGGAAGAAGATCAAGCGTGGTCTGTCCGCCGGACGGGTACAGAGCCCGGCCCTGCGCATGATCGTGGAGCGGGAACAGGAGATCGAGGCCTTTGTCAGTCAGGAATACTGGACAGTGGATGCCCATGCGGCCAAGGATACCGAGGACTTCACGGCCCGGTTGCAGGTCTACGCCGGCAAGAAGCTGGAACAGTTCGACATCAACAACGAGACCGATGCCCAGAAGGCCCGCGAGACCCTGATGGCGTCCGCGAACGGGCGCCTGCATGTGGCCAAGGTGGAAAAGAAGCAGCGGCGCCGCAACCCGGCTGCCCCCTTCACCACCTCCACCCTGCAGCAGGAGGCCTCGCGCAAGCTGGGCTTCTCCGCCAGCCGTACCATGCGGGTGGCGCAGCAACTCTACGAGGGTATCGACCTGGGCAGCGGGCCCATCGGCCTGATCACCTATATGCGAACCGACTCCTTCACCCTGTCCAATGACGCCATTCAGGAGATACGGGGGCTGATCGGGGAGCGTTACGGCAAGGAGAAGGTGCCGGACAGTCCGCGCATCTACAAGACCAAGTCCAAGAACGCCCAGGAGGCCCACGAGGCCATCCGCCCCACATCGGTACAACGCCTGCCCGACGAGGTGAAATCCCATCTCTCCCAGGACCAGGCCCGGCTCTACGACCTGGTGTGGAAACGCACCGTGGCCTGCCAGATGATCCACGCCATCCTGGACACGGTGGCGGCCGATCTGCAGGCAGGCAGCGCGGACCATGTCTTCCGGGCCACCGGTTCCTCCGTGCGCGACCCCGGCTTCATGGCCGTCTATCGGGAAGACCAGGACGACGCCAAGGTGGAAAGCGACGAACGTCTGTTGCCGGAACTCAAGGAAGGCGAGGATATCGACCTGCGGGACGTGCAGGCAGACCAGCACTTCACCGAACCCCCGCCGCGTTACTCCGAGGCCAGCCTGGTGAAGGCGCTGGAGGAACATGGCATCGGTCGGCCCTCCACCTATGCCTCCATCATCAGCACCCTGTTGCAACGGGAATACGCCGAGCTGGTGAATCGGCGTTTCGTGCCCACGGACATCGGCCGCATCGTCAACACTTTCCTCACCCAGCACTTCACCCAGTACGTGGACTACGACTTCACCGCGCGGCTCGAGGATGAACTGGACGAGATCTCCCGGGGCGAGAAGGAATGGGTGCCGGTGATGGAACGGTTCTGGAACCAGTTCCATGAGCAGGTGAAGGAGAAGGATGCCTCGGTCACCCGTGAGGAAGCCGTGCAGGCACGGGAAATCGGGACCGATCCCAAGTCGGGCCGACCCGTCTCGGTGCGCATGGGCCGCTACGGGCCCTTCGTGCAGATCGGCACCAAGGACGACGAGGAAAAGCCCCGTTTCGCGGGTCTGCGGCCCGGCCAGAAGATGGACAGCATCACCATGGACGAGGCCATGGCCCTGTTCAAGCTTCCCCGCGAACTGGGAGAAACCCCTGAAGGGGAGCCGGTGCTGGTGAACATCGGTCGCTTTGGCCCCTACGTGAAATTCGGGGACCGCTATGCTTCCTTGAAGAAGGAAGACGACCCTTACACCATCGAACTCCCCCGAGCCCTGGAACTGGTGGCCGAGAAGAAGGAAATCGACGCCAACCGCTTCATCAAGACCTTCGAGGAGGAAGGCATCCAGGTGCTCAACGGCCGTTACGGCCCCTATATCACCAACGGCGCCAAGAATGCCCGCATCCCCAAGGATCAGGAACCCAAGGACCTGACCCTGGAGCAATGCCAGGCGCTGCTTGCCGCGGCGCCCGAGAAGAAGGGCCGTGGTCGCAAGGCTCCAGCCAAGAAGGCGGCGACCAAGAAGGCCGCCACGTCCAAGAAAACCACCACCAAGGCGAGCACCACGAAAAAGACCTCGGACGCATCCCCGGAGACCGGCAAGACGGCCACGAAGGCCGCCAGCAAGTCCACCACCAAGGCCAAGACCACCAGCACCAGCAAGAAGTCCACGGGCAGCGGTACCAAGGCCAAGGCGTCCACGGGGAAAGCGACCTCCCGTCAAGGCAAGAAATCGGCCGAGGACAGCACGGCCGGCGTCTCCAGCGGCACCTGATCACAGGCATCTCGGATGGCCAGACTGACCCGGGACGTGCAGCATGCCGCCGCCATGATCCGCGGTGGAGGCTTGGTGGCCTACCCCACCGAGGCAGTGTTCGGCCTGGGCTGTGACCCTCGCAACGAACTGGCGGTACATCGCCTGTTGACCGCGAAACACCGGCTGCCCGACAAGGGGCTGATCCTTATCGCTGCCGATTTTTCCCAGCTGGGGCCGTTTCTGCGGCCCGTGGACGCGGCGCTCCACGCACGGGCCATGGCCCGTTGGCCGGGCCCTGTCACCTGGCTTTGGCCCTGCCGGCCCGACGTGCCCCGCTGGCTCACCGGAAATCGGGACGTACTGGCCGTGCGTATCACCGATCACCCTCTTGCGGCAGATCTCTGCCGACAGGCCGGGGGTGCCCTGGTCTCCACCAGCGCCAATCGCTCCGGCGAGGCGCCGGCCCGGGATGCACACACGGTACAGCAGGCCCTGGGCCAGTTACTGGACACCATCCTGGAGGGTGAGACCGGGGGCCGGGAGAAACCCAGCGAGATTCGGGATCTGGTCACCGGCGACATCGTTCGGGATGGCTGACGCGACCGAGCAAGGATCATGAGCGACACACCTCAACTGCCCCCCATCCTGGACTACTTCCGCCACCTGCAGGACAACATTTGTCGGCAACTGGCAAAAGTGGACCCGAAGGCCCCCTGGGTGGACGACGGCTGGGAGCGCGCCGAGGGCGGCGGTGGCCGCAGCCGGGTGCTCAAGGGTGGCACGGTCTTCGAACAGGCCGGGGTCAATTTTTCCCACGTGCGGGGGGGGCGGCTGCCGCAGACGGCCAGTACGCGACGACCGGAACTGGCCGGACGCAGCTTTGAGGCCACCGGCGTCTCCCTGGTGATCCACCCCCTGAACCCCCATGTGCCCAGTTCGCACGCCAATGTGCGCTTTTTTCTGGCCGAGAAGCCTGGGGAGGCACCGGTATGGTGGTTCGGTGGTGGCTTCGATCTCACCCCCTATTACGGTGTGGAGGCCGACTGCGTACACTGGCATGAAAATGCCCGGCGGGTATGCCAGCCCTTTGGGGATGATGTCTACCCACGTTTCAAGGCAGCCTGTGACGAATACTTCTTCCTGAATCACCGCAACGAATCACGGGGTGTGGGCGGTCTGTTCTTCGATGACCTGAATGCCTGGGGTTTCGAGCGCTGCTTCGAGTTCGTGCAGCGGGTGGGGGATGGCTATCTGGATGGCTTTGGGCCCATTGTCGAGCGCCGCAAGGACACGCCCTACACGCAATCACAACGGGATTTCCAATTGTACCGGCGCGGGCGTTATGTGGAGTTCAATCTGCTCTACGACCGGGGGACGCTGTTCGGTTTGCAGTCGGGGGGGCGCACCGAGTCCATTCTCATGTCCATGCCACCGCTGGTGCGCTGGGAATACAATCACCAGGCAAAACCGGGCACCCCCGAGGCTGAATTGGTGGAACGGTTCCTCCAGCCCAGGGACTGGCTGAGCCCGGCGGTTCGTCATCAGGCCTGAGCGGGCTCCACGTCCACAAACTCGTTGATCACTGTATCGGTGCGGGCGTCCACCTCATACAGGCGCACGGCATAACCCCATAGATTGGCCAGATGCTGAAGCACGCGCCGGGCGTCCTTTTCTTCCAGCAGACGACCATCCTGGGCACGATGCTCCAGGATCAGCTTGCGATCCCCGGCCAGATCCACGTCCACCACCTGGATATCCGGCTCGTGCCGGGCCAGGTCGTATTGGGCTGACAAGGCCCGACGCACCTCCCGATAGCCTGCGTCGTCATGAATGGCTTCCACCTTCAGATGGGGCTCATCCGCATCATCGTGAACAGCGAACAGGCGCATGTCCCGCATCACCTTCGGCCCCAGGAACTGAAGGATAAAGCTCTCGTCCCGGTATTCCGCCCAGGCGTGCTTCCAGGTACCCAGGAAATCCCCGTTGCCGGCAATCTCCGGGAACCAGCGCCGATCCTCCTCCGTGGGCGCAAGGCACACCCGCTTGAGGTCCTGCAGGATATTGAAACCCAGAGCATAGGGGTTGATGCCCGAGAAACGCGGGTCATCGAATTCCGGCTGGAACACCACATTGGTGTGCTGGTGCAGAAACTCCATGAAGGCCCCTTCGGTCACCTGACCGGTCTCATGGAGCCGGTTCATGATGTGATAGTGCACCGAGGTGGCGCAGCCTTCGTTCATCACCTTGGTCTGTTTCTGCGGATAGAAATATTGCGACACCATGCGCACGATGCGCAGGATCTCCCGCTGCCAGTGCTCCAGCCTGGGCGCCCGTTTCTCCAGAAAATACAACAGATTTTCCTCGGGCAGACCCAGGGCCTGGCGACGTGCACTCACATCCTGGGCGCCAGGCTCCTCATCTTCATCACCGCGACGCGGCAGGGTGCGCCACAGGTCGTTGAAGGTCTGCTCCTCGTAGCGGGCCCGGTCACGCTTGCGCTGCATTTCCTGCACCAGATTGAGGGGCTGTCGACGCGGGTAGCGGTGCACCCCGTGGGACATCAGGGCGTGGGCGGCATCCAGCACCCGTTCCACCTCCCAGCGACCATAGCGTTCCTCGCACTGAGCCACATAGGACTTGGCGAAATCCAGGTAGTCCAGGATGCCCTCGGCGTCGGTCCATGACTTGAACAGGTGATTGTTCTTGAAGAAATGGCTATGCCCGAAGGCGGCATGGGCCATGACCAGGGTCTGCATGGTCATGGTGTTCTCTTCCATGATGTAGCACAGGCAGGGGTTGGAGTTGATGACGATCTCGTAGGCCAGACCCGTCATGCCCTTGCGGTAGTACATTTCGTCGCGCGCAAAATGCTTGCCGAAGGACCAGTGCCGGTAGAACAGGGGCATGCCCATGGAGGAGTACGCATCCAGCATCTGCTCGGAACTGATCACCTCCACCTGACTGGGGTAGGGATCCAGGCCCATCTCATCGATGGCGATGCGCTCGATGGCGTCATGGGCCCGTTTGATCAGGGCGTAATCCCAATCGGCACCGGTGTAGAGGAGTGGGGCAATGGCATTCATGGTCTTTGGTCTCCTGGTTTTGCGATCATCCGGGCTTCACCTCCCCCCTCACCCCAACCCCTCTCCCCAAAGGGGAGAGGGGCTCGAACCAGCTTCTCTCCTCCGGGAACATGCGCTCCCTTCTCCCCTCCGACAACAGCTGACTCCCTTCTCCCCTCCAACAACAGGTGGCTCCCTTCCTCCCCTCCAACAACAGGTGGCTCCCTTCCTCCCCTCCAACAACAGGTGGCTCCCTTCTCCCCTCCGGGGAGAAGGGCTGGGGATGAGGGGCGCAGCGGGCACCTACCGTCTCAGCTCCACCGGCGTGAACAGATCCCGGAACACCGGGAAGATATCCCCCCGGTCACGCACCTTGCGCATGGCCAGGGGGCGGCCGGAGGTTGCCAGGCGCTCATACACCTGCCACAGATCCGTGGTCATCTCCCAGCCCCGATCTTCCGCCACCTCGATGTAGGCGAAATACCGACACACCGGCAGGATCACCGATTCCATCATCTCCAGCACCGCCGGGTTGTCGGCGGGCGTGTTGTCCCCATCGGAAGCCTGCGCCGCATAGATGTTCCAGTCCGCCGGGTCATAGCGATCTGCCACCACCTTGCGCATCTCATCCAGGGCTGGCGACACCAGGGTGCCGCCCGTCTCCCGGGAGTAGAAGAAGGTGTCTTCATCTACCTCCTGGGCAATGTGGGTGTGGCGGATGAAGACGATGTCCACATACCGATAACGCCGCTGCAAAAAGAGAAACAGCAGCATGAAGAATCGCTTGGCCAGATCCTTCATGTCCTCGGTCATGGAGCCGGAAACATCCATCAGACAGAACATGACGGCCTGGGAGATGGGCCGGGGCACCGGGGTAAACCGGTTGTAACGCAGGTCGATGGGGTCGATATAGGGAATGGACCGGGTGCGCCGGGTGGCCTCCTCCCGCATCTGGATGAGCTTCCGCAGCCGTTCAGGCTCCTTGCCGGTGCGCTCCAGGCGGTCGATCTCCTCGTCCAGGGCACGGGTTTCCTCCCGTTTGGGCCGGCGCAGGGCCAGGCGACGGGAGAGGGAATTGCGCATGGTCCGCGCCAGGTTGAGGTTGGAGGGTGAGCCGGACACGGAATAACCGGCCCGCTGGATGCCATGGCGCTCCACCTTGGTCACCTGGGTGCGCACCAGATCGGGCAGTTCCAGGTTCTCGAAGAACAGGTCGAGGAACTCATCCTTGCTCACCGTGAACTGGAAGGGATCCTCGCCCTCGCCCTGCGGACTGCCGCCCCGACCGCGCCCGCCCTGCCCGCCTTCCGGCCGCGCAATGGTGTCACCGGCCACGAACTCCTTATTGCCGGGCACCACGTGGTCCCTCACGCCACGGCCCGTACCCTTGCGGAAACTGGGCTCCTGCAGGCCATCGGCGGGGATGCTGATCTCCTCCCCGCCATGACCGATGTCCGCCACCTTGCGACGTGACGACACGTCCCGCACCGCGTCCAGGATCTGACGCTTGGCACGGCCGATGAAGCGCTGGCGATTGGCCAGGCTCTTGTCCTTGGGGTTCAGACGGCGGTCGACGATATTCACCACAGGGGGCGCACCTCCCGCAGACCAGGCCTCAGCCCGCCTGCTTGACTCGCATGTACCATTCCACCAACCGGCGGACCTGGCGTTCGGTATAACCGCGTTCCACCATGCGCTGCACAAAGTCGTTGTGCTTGCGCTCCATCTCCGAGTCCGTCTTGGCCCCGAAGCTGATCACCGGCAGCAGGTCCTCCACCTGGCTGAACATGCGCTTCTCGATCACCTCGCGGATCTTCTCGTAGGAGGTCCATGAGGGCATCTTGCCCCCCTGAGCGGCTTGGGAGCGCAGGGCGAACTTGACCACCTCGTTACGAAAATCCTTGGGGTTGGCGATCCCGGCAGCCTTCTCGATCTTGGTCAGTTCCTGGTTGAGGGACTGACGGTCCAGCAACTGGCCGGTATCCGGATCCTTGAAATCATGATCCTCGATCCAGGCATCGGCATAGGCCACGTAACGCTCGAAGAGGTTCTGCCCGAAGTCGCTATAGGACTCCAGATACGCCTTCTGGATCTCGTTGCCGATGAAGTCCGCATAGCGCGGTGCCAGTTCCGCCTTGATGAACTCCAGGTAACGCCGCTCCGTCTCCTCCGGGAACTGCTGACGACGAATGGACTGCTCCAGCATGTAGAGCAGGTGTACCGGATCGGCAGCCACCTCACGGGTGTCGTAATTGAAGGTCTCGGAGAGCACCTTGAAGGCAAAGCGGGTGGAAACCCCATCCATGCCCTCATCCACACCGGCCATGTCACGGTATTCCTGCATGGACTTGGCTTTGGGATCGGTATCCTTGAGGCTCTCACCGTTGTAGACCCGCATCTTGGAAAACAGATTGGAGTTCTCGTGCTGGCGCAGGCGACTGAGCACCGAGAACTTGGCCAGCATGTCCAGGGTGGCCGGCGCGCAGGAGGCCTCCGCCAGTTCGCTGGTCTGGATGAGCTTCTCGTAGATCCGCGTCTCCTCATTCATCCGCAGGCAGTAGGGCACCTTGACGACGGAGATGCGGTCGATGAAGGCCTCGTTATTCTTGTTGTTCTTGAAGGCCTGCCACTCGGACTCGTTGGAGTGAGCCATGATGATCCCCTGGTAGGGGATGGCACCGATATTCTCCGACCCCATGTAGTTGCCTTCCTGAGTGGCAGTGAGCAGGGGATGCAGCATCTTGATGGGCGCCTTGAACATCTCGACGAATTCCAGGATGCCCTGATTGGCCCGATTCAGGCCGCCGGAGTAGCTGTAGGCATCGGTATCGTTCTGGCTGTACAGTTCCAGCTTGCGGATATCCACCTTGCCCACCAGCGAGGAGATATCCTGGTTGTTCTCATCCCCCGGTTCCGTCTTGGACACCGCGATCTGCCGCAGTCGCGAGGGAAAGACACGGCCCACCGAGAACCGGGAGATATCACCACCAAACTCATCCAGCCGCTTGACCGCCCAAGGCGACATCAGCCCCGAGAGACGCCGACGGGGAATCCCGAAACGCTCTTCCAGATCCTGCCCCATGGCCGGATCAAACAGCCCCAGGGGGCTCTCGAACACCGGGGAGACCTCGTCGCCGGCCTTGAGCACATAGACGGGAAACTTCTCCATGAGCGCCTTGAGCCGCTCCGCCAGGGACGATTTGCCGCCCCCCACCGGGCCCAGCAGATAGAGGATCTGCTTGCGCTCTTCAAGACCCTGTGCCGCATAGCGGAAGAAACCGACGATGCGCTCGATGGTCTCCTCCATCCCGTAAAAATCCTCAAAGGCGGGATACACCTTGATGGTGCGATTCATGAAGATGCGACCCAGGCGCTCATCCTTGGCGGTGTCCACAATCCTGGGTTCGCCGATGGCCTGCACCAGGCGCTCGGCCGCGGTGGCATACCGCATGGGATCGTCCCGGCATCCTTCCAGGTACTCACTCAGAGACATGTCGGCCTCCTGCCGTTTCTGATAGGAACGTGCATACTGCGCAATCAAGGCTTCGGCCGAATCCATCGTAATCACCCCCTTGTTGGAGTCCGATCACACTGGGCATTCCCCATGTAAAGGGGATACCACAGTCAGATGTTGTCGCACCCGATTCGCCAGGCCGCCCCGTTGCTCGAACGGGGCCCGGGAGGGAAAGGCCTGCCATGGGATCGTGGGTGGGATGCCCGTGCCTTTTCAAAGCGTGGCCCGTGGCTCGTCTCTTGAGTTGGACGGTGCCCCGGGCAAGCAGTTCCTGTGCATACCCGGGTTTTTGTCTCAGGATTGTGCAGGCGCACCCTCACCCACTCGGCAACCCGGTAAAATGGATCTGCCGGATATTGACTGAGCATAGACCATGGCAGCGGGCATTCATGATCCGCGGGCCAATGACCCAACTTCCCCGCCTCCGGGGACCGGAGTTCAACATGGAACCCAAAGACAGCACCATCAACGAGGCCTTCAAGGGTTTCACCAACGACGCTTGCCCGTTCATGCCCTGCCACCAGGGCGTGAAACGCGAGTTCAATTGCCTGTTCTGTTATTGCCCATTGATCGCCTACGAGTGCCCTGGCCCTTACCGCGTGATCACCGACCGCCACGGCATGAAACGCAAGGACTGCAGCCCCTGCAACCTGCCCCATAACGGCTACCTGCAATCGTGGAGTTTCATCCAGAAATGGCTGGAACGGCCCATCCTGTGGGATGGTCATGAGCAGACCCGATACACAGTCAGCCTGCCCGAGGAGGCAGAACCCCGACGGGCAGGCTCGACAGGGGAGTGATTGACCGAGATCACGTGAAATCAAGGCCCAGCCCACCAACTGTCCACCAAGGTTGACAGTCTTTAAAACGCGCGGGTAGGATCAGGCGATCCGGGGACCAAGGAATCTGCCCCGCCTGTATTGTTCGCCTCCGCCCGCCGGGCGGGGGCGATAAATCCTTTTCGCGGGAGCGTACGTATGCGAATCCTCTTCGTCCATCCGAACTATCATTCCGGGGGCGCCGAAATCGCCGGTAAATGGTCCCCCGCCTGGGTGGCCTATCTGGCCGGCTACCTCAAGACCCATGGCTACACGGACTACACCTTCGTGGACGCCATGACCGACGACATCTCCGACGAGGATCTGCGCAAGATCTTCGCCGAGGCCCAGCCGGACATCATCGCCTGTACCGCAGTGACCCCCGCCATCTACAAGGCGGAGGAAACCCTCAAGATCGCCAAGGAAGCCTGCCCCAACGCAGTGACCCTGCTGGGCGGAATTCACGCCACCTTCATGTTCCAGCAGGTGCTTACCGAAGCCCCGTGGATCGATGCCATCATCCGTGGTGAGGGCGAGGCCGTCACCCTGGATCTGGTGCGCACTGTGGATGAAGGTCGTTGGCCGGAAGCCCGCAGTGAAGTGCGCGGCATCGCCTACGTGGAAGACGACCAGGTGGTGGCCACGCCCGCTGCCCCCACCATCCGCGACGTGGACTCCATCATCCCCGACTGGGGCGTGCTGGACTGGAAGAAATACATCTACATCCCCATGGGCGTGCCCGTGGCCACCCCCAACATGGCCCGGGGCTGCCCCTTCACCTGTAGCTTCTGCTCCCAGTGGAAGTTCTGGCGTGACTACCGGGTGCGCGATCCCAAGAAGGTGGTGGACGAGATCGAGATCCTGGTCAAGGAGCACGGTGTCGGCTTCTTCATCCTCGCCGACGAGGAGCCCACCATCAACAAGGCCAAGTTCGTTGAGTTCTGTCAGGAGCTCATCGACCGCGACCTGGGCGTGCTCTGGGGTATCAACACCCGCGTGACTGACGTCATGCGCGACGAGGATCTGCTGCCCTTCTACCGCAAGGCGGGCCTGGTACACATCTCCCTGGGCACCGAGGCCGCCGCACAGCTCAACCTGGACCTGTTCGTCAAGGAAACCACGGTGGCCCAGAACAAGCGCGCCATCGAACTGCTGCGCAACGCCGGCATCGTCACTGAGGCCCAGTTCATCGTCGGCCTGGAGAACGAGACCGCCGAGACCCTGGAAGAGACCTTCAAGCTGTGCATGGACTGGAATCCGGACATGGCCAACTGGGCCATGTTCACCCCCTGGCCCTTCTCGGACCTGTACACCGAGATGGGAGACAAGGTGGAGATCCACGATTTCGCCAAGTACAACTTCGTCACCCCCATCATGAAGCCCACGGCCATGACCCGGGGCGAACTGCTGGACCGGGTGATGCACAACTACCGCCGCTTCTACATGAAGAAGGCCTTCCTGGGTTATCCCTGGGAGCGCAACCCGCTGCGCCGCAAGTACCTCCTGGGCTGCCTCAAGGCCTTCTTGAAGAGCGCCTTCGAGCGCCGCTTCTACGACCTGGGCAAGGCCGGTTACTGGGGTCCGCAGTCCCGCAAGACGGTGGACTGGAAGTTCGACCACTCCCGCAAGCTGGTCAAGCCGGACGCCCAACTGGAAGAGCAGATCGTCAAGTGGAAGAGTGCCCCGGCCCGCAAGCGTGGCGGCAAGCCCGCCAAGGCCGGTGCGGCTACCGAGGCCTCGCAGATGGATCCGTCTCAGGTGAAAATCTGTGGTGGTGGCGATCAGCAGCTTGAAGAGAGCTTGGACGACGCCAAGATCAAGGAGAAGATCAAGGAAAACGCCTGATCCAATCAGGCCGACCCTGCTCTAACCTGATCCGCAATTGTAAAGGGCGCCCATGGGGCGCCCTTTTGCTGTCTGCTGAGGAAAAACCCTGTGATCGATGACCCTACTGCCCCCATCGACTTTCCCGCCCTGCCCCAGGCCGGCCTCCGCCAGGCCAAAGCGCTGATGATCCAGGGCACCAGCTCGGATGTGGGCAAGAGCCTGCTGGTGGCCGGCCTATGTCGGGCCTATGCCCGCCGGGGGCTCAAGGTGCGGCCCTTCAAGGCACAGAACATGAGCAACAATGCCGCCGTCACCGCCGACAGCGACTTACCGCCGGGATCCGATGGCCAGGTGCCCCGGGGCGAGATCGGTCGCGCCCAGGCCTTGCAGGCCCGCGCCTGCGGTGTGGAGCCCTCCATCCACATGAACCCGGTGCTGCTCAAGCCCCAGACCCTCATCGGCTCCCAGGTGGTGCTGCGCGGTCGAGTGCTGGGGAATTGCCGGGCCAAGGTCTATCACAAGATGAAGCCACAGTTGCTGCCGGCGGTGCTGGACAGCTTTCACCGCACCGCCGCCCAGGCGGACCTGGTGCTGGTGGAGGGCGCCGGCAGCGGCGCCGAGGTGTACCTGCGCAAGTCCGACATCACCAACATGAAGCTGGCGGAACTGGCCGACCTGCCGGTGGTGGTGCTGGGCGACATCGACCGGGGCGGTGCCCTGGCGGCGATCGTGGGCACCCATGCCCTGCTCAACGAGGCCGAGAATGCCCGCGTGGTGGGTTACATCATCAACAAGTTCCGGGGCGATCTGTCCCTGTTCGAGCCCGCCTGCGAACTCATGACCCAGCGCACCGGCTGGCCCTGGCTGGGGGTGGTGCGCTGGTTCGAATCCGCCTCGCGGCTACCGGCGGAAGACTCCCTGGCCCTGGAGAGGCCCGCGGAAGGTGAGGGTCACGGCCTCAACATCGCCGTACCGCAGTTCTCCCGGGTGGCCAATTTCGATGATCTGGACCCCCTGGCGGCCGAACCGGGCGTGAGCGTGCACTGGGTGAAGCCCGGCACACCGATACCCCGGGAAACCGATGTGGTCATCCTGCCAGGCTCCAAGTCCACCCGCGCGGATCTTGAAGTGATGCGCCGTGAGGGCTGGGATATCGACATCCTGGCCCATGTGCGCCAGGGCGGGTGCGTGGTGGGCCTGTGCGCCGGATTCCAGATGCTGGGCCGGGTGGTGCGCGACCCCCAGGGTATCGAGGGGGAACCCGGCGAGACACCGGGGCTTGGACTGCTGGACGTGGACACCGAGATCAGTGGTGAGAAAAAGCTCATCGACCTGAATGCCACAGACCAGACCAGCGGCTGCCGTGTCACCGGCTACGAGATGCACATGGGCCGCACATACGGCGCCGGGCTGGAACGCCCCTGGCTGATGCTGGAGGACAAACAAGGCAAGCCCCGCCCTGAAGGCGCCATGTCTGCCGATGGCCGGGTCGCCGGCGCCTACGTGCATGGGATCTTTGGCAATGATGACTTCCGCGCCCACTGGCTGCGCCGGGTAGGCGCCGAGGCCTCGACCCTGGATTATGAGGCCCGTGTGGAAGCCGCCCTGGAGGCCCTGGCGGATCATTGCGAAGACAACCTGGACCTGGACGCGTTGCTGGCGCTGGCCACATGACATCAGGGGTGAAGATGGCCCGCGTTCTCATGATCCAGGGCACCAATGCCGATGTAGGCAAGAGCCTGGTGGTGGCCGGCCTGTGCCGGGCCTTCACCCGCCGCGGCCTGACCGTGCGCCCCTTCAAGGCGCAGAACATGAGCAACAATGCCGCCGTCACCGTGGACTCGGATGCCCCAACCCGGGCCGATGGCACGCCCGTACGGGGCGAGATCGGGCGGGCCCAGGCCCTGCAGGCCCTGGCCTGCGACGCATCCAATTCGGTCCACATGAACCCGGTCCTGCTCAAACCCCAGAGCGACAGGGACAGCCAGGTGGTATTGCGGGGCCGGGTGCTGGGCACTTGGTCCGCCGCCGGCTATCAGGCCATGAAGACGGACCTGCTGCCCGCCGTGGTGGACAGCCTGCACCGCCTGGCCGCCGAGGCAGACCTGGTGCTCATCGAAGGGGCGGGTTGCGGCTCGGAACGCTATCTGCGGGCCCGCGACATCACCAACATGGGGCTGGCTGAGGCGGCGGACATTCCCGTCATCCTGCTGGGTGAGGACGCCCGGGGCGGCATCACTGCCTCCGTGCTCGGCTCGCACCAGCTCTGGACCGACTCGGAGCGAGGCCGCGTCCAGGGCTATCTGGTGAACCGCTTTCGCGGCGATCCAGCGGTCTTCGCCCCCGCCGCCGAGGAGATGACCCAGGCCACCGGCTGGCCCAACCTGGGCCTGATCCGCTGGTTCGATGGTGCCACGCGCCTGGCCCAGGAGGACTCACTGGCCCTGGACCAGCAGCATTCAGGTTCAGGTCGCGGTCTGCGCATCGTTGTGCCACGCCTGCCCCGGGTGGCCAACTTCGACGACCTGGACCCCCTGGCCGCCGAACCGGGCGTGGACGTGCGCTGGATTGCCCCGGGCCAACCCCTCCCCCGGGACGCCGACGTGGTCCTGCTGCCCGGCTCCAAGGCCACCCGCAGTGACCTGGAATGCCTCTACCGGGAAGGCTGGCACCACGACATCCACACCCACGTGCGCCACGGCGGCCATGTGGTGGGCCTGTGCGCCGGCTACCAGATGCTGGGCCGGATGATTCGTGACCCGGACGGGATCGAGGGTTCGGCCGGCGACACCCCTGGCCTGGGCCTGCTGGACATGGAAACCACCCTCACCGGCGACAAGCGCCTGCTGGACCTGGACGCCAGGGACCAGCGCAGCGGCCAAAGCCTCACCGGCTACGAGATGCACATGGGCCGCACCACCGGCCCCGCCCTGGAAACCCCCTGGCTCACCCTTGAGGACACCGAAGACACCCGTCCCGAAGGTGCCCGCTCCGCCGATGGCCGCATCATGGGTGGATACGTCCACGGTATCTTCGCTGCCGACGGCTTCCGTCGCCACTGGCTGGAAGGCCTGGGTGCAAAAACCTCCGGGCTCCATTACGCTGAGCGAGTGGAGGCCACGCTGAATGCCTTTGCGGATCAGCTGGAAGAGGATCTTGACCTGGATCGGCTATGGGAACTGGCGCGACCACCGGGGCCCAAACAGCGCTAGAGGGACCGCAAACTGATGAAATCAATGGCATTCGAGGCCTGCCCATGAACCGTATTGCGATCATTGGTGCCGGTATGGCCGGACTGGCTGCCGCACGACGCCTGGCGGACCAGGGGTATGACTGTACGGTGCTCGAAAAAAGTCGGGGCCTGGGCGGGCGCATGGCCACCCGCCATGCCGACGCATTGCGATTCGATCACGGGGCGCAATACTTCACTGCGCGAGGCGAGTCACTGAAGGCATACGTGCGAGGCTGGCAGCAGGAGGGGGTCGTCGCGGAATGGGGACCAGACCGACTGGTCGGTTGCCCCGGCATGACCGCGCCGGCCTGGGCCATGGCCCACGGCCTGAACATTCATCGCAACTGTCGGATCACACATCTGGAACACCATCCGGAGGGCTGGCACCTGCACGCTGAGCCAGGCCCGGATCATGAGGCCCTGGCAAAGCCCTTCGACGCCGTCCTACTGGCCATTCCCGCCCCCCAGGCCATCACCCTGGCCGCCACTGCGGGGATCCAGTTCCCGGCAATGGCGCAGGTGCGCTACGCCCCCACGATCACATTGATGGCCGCGTTCGATCACCCCCTCTCACTTCCCGATGTGGCACTTGAGCCCACCCAGGGGCCGTTGGCATGGATCGCCCGCAATGCCACCAAGCCGGGGCGGGACGCCGAACCTGAAACCGTGGTAGCCCATGCCGGCAGCGAATGGTCACGGGCCCACGTGGACACGCCGGCCGAGACACTGGGTGAACCCCTGCTGGAAGCCTTGCGTGCCATTGTGGGCAAGGCGCAGCCGTTCCATTGGCAGGTTCACCGCTGGTTGTATGCCCGTGTGGAGCAGGCCGTCGGAACACCATGCCTATGGGATGCCCAACAGCGGATCGGTGCCTGCGGCGACTGGGCCCTTGGCGCCCGTGTGGAAGCGGCCTTCGACAGCGGCGAGGCACTGGCTGCGGCGGTGATCCGGTCCACAGGCGTCGACCAGGGTCAGGCCAAAGGACCCAACCCGGAACCCTCTGCCTGACAGACACCACTCCTTCCTTGACCAGGAAGCCCCCCGTCCGTACTCGGGCGTCAATTGTCTCCCCGGCGCGGAGTCAATCTTTGCTGGTCTATACGGGTCAAATCGGTTGGAAGCAGGGTTATGCCCCTATATATTGACCAGTCCACGTGGTTTAGGGCTGCTGCGCCCACGTGACCGTGCCTCCTCAGATGGGGTGGCAACACCATCGCCCATAGGAAACGAAAACATGGCCGAGCTGGAAGATCGCTGGTTATCAGTAGACGAGATAGGCAAGCACCTTGGTGTCAGCAATGACACCGTGTACCGCTGGATCGACAAACACGCGATGCCCGCCCACCGTATGGGACGATTTTGGAAGTTCAAAAAGCTCGAGGTAGACGAGTGGGTCAAAGCCGGGGGAGCCGCCGAAACACCACGCAAAGGTGAGCGTCGCGAATGACCGAGGGCAGGTATCGCATCTCCTTCACGTCCGGCAGCCTGTATCACCGCGAATCGGTGAAGTTGGCCGAACTGTACCTCTCGCTCCGTGACTGGGAAGAAGTTCGGGCGCAAGCGCTGCGTGACAACCTGCTCCAGGCCAGGACCGAAAGCACGGCAAAGCGCACCTGCAGAGAGGCTCTAGCACGCCTGCAGAGGTTGAACGATCGCGAACTGGCGTTCCTGCCAGAGGCCAACCACCAGGATCAGGCTCACCTCCTATGGGTTGCGGTGTGTCGTCTGTACCAATTGATTGCGGACTTTGCGGTGGAAGTGATCCATGAGCGGTTCATTATGATGAATCTGGACCTCAGCTTCGAGGACTTCGATGCCTTCTATAACCGCAAATCGGAATGGCATGACGAGCTTGATAACGCCAGCGCTTCAACGCGCAACAAATTACGGCAGGTTCTGT
Source organism: Ectothiorhodospira sp. 9100 (assembly GCF_022227565.1). Lineage (NCBI taxonomy): Bacteria > Pseudomonadati > Pseudomonadota > Gammaproteobacteria > Chromatiales > Ectothiorhodospiraceae > Ectothiorhodospira > Ectothiorhodospira sp. 9100. The sequence continues at coordinate 2,873 of NZ_JAJNAN010000029.1, read as the reverse complement.
TCAGGATGCTGCGTGAGGCTGGGTTGTTAGGGAAAGACAAAACCATCAACGCGGTGCTGCTAAGCCCGAGGCTGGTCGAGCTGCTGAGTCAGCACCAACCTGATGAGTGTCTTTACTTTCCAGTCCATGAATCAGATATCAAAGGGATGTCCACTTGACTCAAGACATTGCCAAAATGCCGATGCAGGATCGGCTACAGCACTTGTTCAGCGTGGTTTCCGGTCAGCGATTCCTGCACAAACAAGGCTTGGGTAATGAAGTGCCATTCTTCATCTGCCCCTTCCAGCCAGAAGAAGCGGTCGAAATGGAGCGTCTTCAGCGGCAGTTGGTCAATCGCCTAGAGCAAGCGGGCATCAGGATTCTGAGCATCAACCTGTATGACCTTGCCATCGATATCCTGAAACAAAGAGAAATCTGGGACCAGGTGGTGCAGCTCGAGCCCACCGTCTCCAAGGATCAACTGAAAGAATTATTACAGGGTGTGCTTGACCCTGAAGCTCACTTGGTACCCGCCATTGCGGCAAAACTCCACCCCGATGAGTTTGATGTCCTGTTTCTTTCCGGGGTGGGGGAAATATTCCCCTACATACGCTCCCATAACGTGCTCAACAACCTGCAAAGCACGGCCAAAGACCGGCCAACGGTGATGTTTTTCCCTGGGTCCTACACCCACTCGCTGGAAACCGGGGCATCACTGGACTTGTTCGGCCGGCTGCATGACGACAAGTACTATCGTGCATTCAACATCTTTCATTACGAAGCCTGAACGGACGACAGCATTCGAGGCGTAACCATCAAGGAAAAGTGCAATGACATTGAAGAACATTTTTCTAAAGCCCGTTGACCGCCCCATTGAAGGCGTCATCAAAGCCGATGATGAAGCCAGTCTTCGCCTCGAGATTGAAGAATACGTACTGACCAACGAAGTCGAGAAGCGTCTTGAAGAGTTTCTGGATGCTTACAACAATTACGAAGGCGCCAACGGTGTATGGGTGTCCGGCTTCTTCGGGTCAGGTAAGTCGCACCTGCTCAAGATGCTGGCCCTGTTGCTCGAGAACCGGGAAATGGGTGGTGCCTCCACCCTGGATCTGTTCCTCCCCAAATGCAGTGACAATGAAATTCTCCGGGGCGACCTGAAGCGAGCCGTCTCAATTCCGGCAAAGAGCATTCTGTTCAACATTGACCAGAAAGCCGATGTCATTAGCAAAACCCAGATCGATGCCCTTTTAGCCGTGTTCGTTAAAGTCTTCGACGAGATGTGTGGCTACTATGGCAAGCAAGGGCACATTGCACAGTTTGAGCGCGATCTGGACAGCCGCGGCCTGTACCAGCAGTTCAAAAACGAGTACGAGGGCATCGCCGGTCGTTCCTGGCACAAAGGCCGGGAGCAAGCGCTCCTGGAGGGTGCCAATATCGCCAACGCCTACGCGGCTGTGACCGGCGGCGACCAGCAGTCAGCAGCGGGCATTCTCGACAAGTACCGCAGCGAATACCGAGTGTCGATTGAGGATTTCGCGGACAACGTGAATGCGTACATTGAGAAGCAGGCAAAAGAGGGGGGGCACGAAGAGTTCCGCCTCAACTTTTTTGTGGATGAGGTCGGTCAGTATATCGCCGACAACACCAAGCTGATGACCAATCTGCAAACCATTGCCGAGAGCCTCGCCACCAAATGTCGGGGCCGGGCCTGGATTATCGTCACCGCGCAGGAAGAGATGAAAGACGTGGTGGGCGAAATGAGCAAACAGCAGGGCCACGACTTCACGAAAATTCAAGCGCGCTTCAATAACCGCATGAAGCTGTCCAGCGCGGACGTTGCAGAGGTCATCCAGAAGCGTCTGCTGACCAAGACCGAAGATGGCGTCAATCAGCTATCGGACGTCTACCATGCTCAAGCCAATAACTTCAAAACACTCTTCGGCTTCGCAGATGGATCGGCCACCTACCGAAACTTCCGGGACAGGGACCACTTCATCCACAGCTACCCCTTTGCCCCATACCAGTTCGCGCTGTTCCAATCAGCAATCCAGAATCTGTCGCAGCATAATGCCTTTGAGGGTAAGCATAGCTCTGTCGGTGAACGCTCCATGCTGGGCGTTTTCCAGCAGGTGGCCATCCAGATCAGCAACCACGAAGTGGGTCAGCTGGCTACCTTCGACCTGATGTTTGAGGGCATACGCTCTGCACTGAAATCACAAATACAGCGTGCGATTATCCAGGCAGAGAACCACCTGGATAACGCCTTCGCCATCCGCCTGCTGAAAGCCCTGTTTCTGGTGAAGTATGTCAAAGAGTTCAAGCCCACGGTGCGCAACCTCTGCGTGTTGATGCTGGACGCCTTCGAACAGGACCTGCCGGCGCTTCGCGACAGGGTCGAGGAGGCCCTCAGTCTCCTGGAGCAACAGACCTACATACAGCGTAATGGAGATCAGTACGAGTACCTCACGGATGAGGAAAAGGACGTCGAGCAGGAGATCAAGAACACGGAGGTGGAATCATCGGATGTTGCGGACGAGCTGGAAAAGATCGTCTTCGACCATGTCATCAAGCAGCGCAAGATCCGCCATGACGCGGGCTCATCCCAGAATCAGGGGCAGGACTACGCCTATTCGCGCAAACTGGATGATCGTCTGCATGGTCGTGAATACGAGCTGTCGATCAATGTCATCAGTCCGTTCCATGAGCATACCGACAACGAGCAAATGCTCCGTACAGCCTCAACGTATAAGGCGGACGAGCTGTTTGTGCTCATGCCGTCGGACGAGCGCTTGGTGCGTGATCTGCTCATGTTCAAGCGTACCGAGAAATACATCAAGCAGAATATTTCGGTCACCCAGCAGGCAGCCGTCAAACGCATCCTGAATGACAAGAGT